>JAKOSS010000522.1 GCA_029777145.1 Acidobacteriota bacterium
AGCGTCTCGATGAAAAGATTTCTGTTCGGCAGATCCGTCAGGCCGTCGTGAAACGCCGCGTGACGGTACCGTTCGCGGCTCTCACGCAATTCTTCGCTCGTCCGCTCCTGTTCGCGAATATAGTGCTGAAGTTCCTCGATGTGGCGCTCGGCCTGTTCGGCCCGCTGCCGTTCCGACGTTTCCGCCTGATCCGCAGTCAGTTTCAATTCCTCGATGTATCGCTTGTACGTCAGGAAAACGACGACCGCGACGACGAAAGCGACGACGATCAGGACCGGCTCAAGGTTGTGCAACGCCTTGACCACGACCGCCGCCAGAAAACCGCCGGTCAGAAACATGAGCAACGCGTTCAGACAGTATTCATACCAAACCTTCAAAATGGGCTTGTCCGAACGGATCGCCGCGAAAACCGCGACGAAGAGCGAATTCACCATGAACTGCGTCGCGACCATAACGCTCATCATGGTCACAAACTCGGCAGGCGCACTCGTATCGACGATCGTCTGAATGCTTCCGAAGATTCCGCGCGTGACGATGACCGTCGTCTGCGTTGCGATCGCCGCGATCGCGCAGTTCAGCAAGAGCGTGCGCGGCATGATGGTCACGCCTTTGCGTCTCAGCTTGAGCGACGTATAGATCGACTCGATGACGGCGATCAGAATTCCGACCTCGCCGCCGTAGAGCATCAACGCGACAAAGATCACCGAGTCGGAGATCGTAAAATGCATCTTCGTCCGCGGCATCTGAATCTGCAGAAACGTCGTGACGGCGATCGCCGCCATCGTGAAGATCGGGAACGTGAAATCGATCGACGATATCGGCAGGTTATAGATCGCAAACGCGCACGACGCGGCCCCGAACGAGACAGTCGTCCACAATAAGATCTCGAGGATTTTCTCTTTTCTTGTCACGAAACAGTTGGGAAGCGGTCGCGTTGCCGTCGGCGAGCGGACTTAGGCCGGAACCCGCCGGTGGCAGGCAGCGTGTTAGCTGTGGTTATTATACTTTCAACGACGTTGTACATTCAAGAAAAATTTCGAATGGCAGTCGCACTGATTACCTCGAATCGTCGGCAGGACAATTCACGGACGAATGCTCTCTTGCGGACCCTTGAACCGTGGCGACCGGCTGCATGCGCCGACTTCCGCTGGGGTAACGGCGTCGCCGGCGTAACTCATTGCAAAGCCGATGCCACACCGCTTAAATCAACGCAACTGTTGCAAAAGAAGGAGTTAGTGACTAGTATTGCGGGACTGGGGAAGAAGAGACGGTCACAAATCGGTCAGAATGACCGATGCGGTCGAACTGATTTGATCGACCGCACCGAGTTTGTCTGTCAGTCGGTTATTCCGTGATCCCGACCTCGGTCAGCGCGTAAGCGTACTCGAACGCGATTTCCTTGAGGCGGTCGTACCGACCGCTCGCGCCGCCATGGCCCGCGCCCATGTTCGTCTTCAGCAGGATCACATTCTTGTCGGTCTTCATTTCACGGAGCTTCGCCGCGAACTTAGCACCTTCCCAGTACGGCACCTGACTGTCGTTGAGCGAGACCTCGATCAGCATGTCGGGATAATCCTGCTTTTTGACGTTGTCATACGGCGAATAGCGGATCATGTAGTCCCATGCCGCCTTTTCATTCGGATTTCCCCACTCGATCCATTCCTCGGTCGTCAGCGGCAGAGTATCATCGAGCATCGTATTCATGACATCGACGAACGGAACCTGCGCGATGACGGCCTTGAACGTTCCCGGCGACATGTTCGCGACCCCGCCCATCAACAGTCCGCCGGCGCTGCCACCCTGTACGACCAAACGGTCCGACGAAGTGTAATTGTTCGCGATGAGCCATTTCGAACAATCGATGAAGTCGTGGAAAGTGTTCAGTTTCTTGAACATACGGCCGTCCTGACGCCATTTCTCGCCGAGTTCGGAACCGCCGCGGATATGCGCGATACCGTAGATCATTCCCCGATCGAGAAGGCTGAGGCGGGCGGTCGAGAAGTTCGGCGTCATCGAGATCCCGTACGAACCGTAGGCGTAGAGCAGCATCGGCGCCTTGCCGTCGAATTTCGTGCCTTTCTTCCAAACCAGCGAGACCGGAACTTTGACGCCATCCCGCGCTTCGGCCCAGACACGCTTTGTCTCGTATGCCGATTTGTCGTAACCGGACGGGATCTCCTGCTGTTTGAGCAACGTGCTGGTGCGTGTCTTGAAGTTGAAATCGTACGTCGAATTCGGAGTGATCATCGACGAATATCCGTAGTGGATCGAATCGGTGTCGTACTCAGGATTCCGGCCGAGCGACATCGTGTAAACGCTTTCCGAAGTCGGCACGCGGAACGGTGCGCGGCGCGTCTTTCGATCCATGATCCGCAGATACTCGAGTCCGTTCTCGACTTCCGACACGACCGCGTAGTCCTTGAAAAAGTCGATTCCCTCGATCTTGATCTCGGGATTGTACGGAATGTAGTCGGTCCAGTTCTTTTCCGACGGATCGGAAAGCGGCGCCCTCACGACCTTGAAGTTTTCGGCGTCCTTGTTCGTCGTGATGTAGAATTCATCGCCGTCAAAGTCGGCCGAGTACTCGTGGCCTGCGCGACGTGCGGCGATCACCTTCCAATCGCCGGTCGGATCGTCCGCCGAAAGATATCTGAACTCGCGCATCGTCATCGCATAGGAACTGATGAACAGCATCTTGTTGTCACGCGATTTTCCGACGCCGGCGTTGAACAAAACGTCCTTTTCCTCGAAAACAAGCTGATCTTTGTTCGCCGCGATGTCGTGCCGCCAGATCTTGTCGGACCGTTTCGAGACCGCGTCTTCCTGTCCGACGAACAGATACTTGCCGTCGTTCGACCAGGCGACGCTGGTCACCCGCTCGATCTTGTCCGGCAGGATCGTTCCGGAGCGAAGATCCTTGATCTGCAGCGTGTACTGACGATACCCGGTCGTATCCGTCGAAAACGCCAGACGATTGCCGTCTTCACTGACGACGAATGATCCGATCGAGAAAAACTCGTATCCCTTCGCCATCTCATTCTGATCGAGCAGCGTTTCCGGGTTCGAGAGATCCTCGTTCTTGCTCCGCAAATATGTCGGATACTGTTTCCCTTCCTCGGTCTTCGTGAAATACCAGTAGCCGCCGAGACGGTACGGAACGCTCAGGTCGGTCTGTTTGATCCGCCCGACCATCTCGTTGTAAAGACTGTCGACAAGCGGTTTGTGCGGATCCATGTAATGTTCCGTGTAAGCGTTGTTGTCAAGCAGATACTTGGTGATCGCCGGATCTTTCTCCTTGTTGCGGTCACGCAGCCAGGCGTAGTTGTCGACTATCGTGTAGCCGTGGATCTTCAGGACCTTCGGGACTTTTTTTGCGACGGGTGGTTTCATAACTTTTTGGGCCGGAACCAAAACGGCACCGGCAAGCAGCATGCACGTTACTGTCAAAACGCAATATATTGATCTCATTCGACTGGCTCCTTTCATTTTGAAATTCATTTTACAGCATCGGCCGTCGGACCTGAACCGCCGCGTTCTCCGTTTTTGTGCAAACTCTTCACCTCAAATTTCCGTAATCTGCGAAGAAAGCAATTTTCTTTGTTAACACCCGCGGCTTGCCGACCGTCTTTTATTACGGAACGCCAATCAGTCGAAATTACGATCGAAACCCGGACCGATTTTGAAAATGCCCGATAGCGAAATGACCGGAAGCATGTTCATGTTTGCCAGCACGGCACCCGCCGCGCGGAGGGTTTCACCGTCCGAGGCGATCATCGACCGCATCGCGGCGGGAGATTCGGCGGCGTTTGACGAGTTCTATGAAATGTATGCGCCGATGGTCCACGCGATCCTGCTGGCCCGCGTCAGGCGCGACGAGGTCGACGATCTCGTTCAGGAGGTCTTCATCGCCGCCTACCGAAGCATCGGTGGACTCCGTGATCGCGCGGCTGCGGGCGGGTGGCTGGCGTCGATAGCCCGCAACCGCGCTGCGGAGTTTTACCGAAACGACCGGCCGACCGAAGAACTGAACAATGAGATCCGTGAAGGCCCGAACTGCCGGCACGAGGCGCGTGAGGTTCTCGACGCGATCCGCGGGCTCCCCGACGCATACCGCGAGACGCTTGTGATGAGACTGGTCGAAGGAATGACCGGGCCGGAGATCAGCGAGCGCACCGGACTGACACCGGATTCGGTGCGGGTCAATCTGCACCGCGGCATGAAAATGCTCCGGGCGAAACTCGGGATCGAGGAATGATATGAACGACGAATATCTTTGGGACAAAACAGGCGACGACCCCGGGATCCGCTCGTTGGAGAACGCACTGAGCGAGTTTCGGATGCGTTCCGGCCCGGCTCCCGTCATACCGCCGGCGGTCGCGACCGTCGCGGACGAACCGAAACGCCGCGGATTCTTCAGACTCGGATTCGCCTTTGGCGCTGTCGCCGCGATCGTCGCCGCCGTCGCGCTTATCGGATGGATCGGCGTCCGCGACCAAAATGTCACCGGGATCAAACCGCCGCCGGCGCGGGCCGAAGATCCGTCCGTTGCGACGATCGTCACGCCGCCTGACGTGTCTGAGCCGCGAACCGAGGCGGCGCCGCGGCCTCGTCCGAGAAAGACCGGTCCGCGCGTCATCAAGACCGTCTATTTCAAACGGGCGAAAGCGGATCCGAAAAGGGATCAAAAGCTCGACGATCGACCGCTGCTCGACGAATCGCAATTGACGGCCGAGGAGCGTCAGGCGTTCGAAAAGCTGATGCTCGCGCTCTCGATCACGAGTTCGAAATTGAAGATAGTGAAGGACAAATTAAACGGAGGCGGCGAATAGAACGCGTCCGACCCATTGGAGAATTGCTATGAAACTGAAAATACTTTTTGCATTGATCGTACTGTCGGTTCTTTCGATCACGGCGAGCGCGCAGAACGCACGGCTCGATTTTGATCGGCTCAATTATCTTGAATCCAAGGCGAGCGAGGTCGTCGAGGTAAATGTAGAGGGGAAAATGCTCGACCTGGCGAAGCGCGTCCTGACGAAATCGAAGGACGTCGACGCGCAGAAGGTGGCTGAAGCTGTCAAAGGACTTCAGGGCATTTACGTCCGCGTTTACAACTTCGACAAGGAACAGGAATACAACGAGGGCGACGTTGACGCGATCCGCGCGCAGCTCCGCACACCCGGTTGGGAGAAACTCGTCAACGTCCGCAGCAAGCGCGAGAACCAGAAGATCGACGTCTTCACGATGTTCACCGGCGACACGATGAGCGGCGTCGCGGTCGTGCTCTCGGAAGCGAAGAGCATCGCGGTCGTCAACGTCATCGGACCGATCGATATCGACCTGCTCGTCGAACTCAGCGGCAAGCTCAGTATTCCGCGGATCGATGTCGAAAAGACGAAAACAAATGAATAGGAGGAGTTGATGAGAAATAGAAGTTGGATAATCCCGTCACTCGTCCTGTCGCTCGTGATCCTTGCGACGGCGCCGCCGGTGTCGGCGAAGGACGACGGCTACGATTCGATCGTGCGCCATCTGAAATCGCATTACAGCGCCAAGAAGGTCGGCGTTCCGTTCATGTGGCTGGCGAAGCTCGCGGTGAAGGTCGTCAAACCGGCCGGCGTCAAGAGCTTCAGCGTCACGATCTTCCAGGACCTGAAATTTCAGCGCGACACGCTCGACACTGAGATGCAGGCCGTCATGCGAAACTCGATGAGCGCCGAATGGTCACCGATCCTGCGGGTTCGCACGCGGGATCGCGAACAGGCATACATGTATATCCGCGAGGCCGGCGAGAATGTCAAGATCATGCTGGTGACGATCGACAACGACGAGGCGGTGGTCGTTCGGGCGAAGCTCGATCCGGACAAGCTTGCCGAATTCCTCGACGATCCGAAGATCTTCGGCATCTCGCTCGGCGATACGGACACGCAGGCGATGACAAAAACGGATCCCGATCCGGACAAGAACGATTGAGTCAAGCTTTCGCGGAATACTCGAAGTTAGTGCCTCCGGGTTTGGGAGCGAAAGCGAAGGGGCGACGGCCGTAAGGTCGTCGCCCTCGATCATTGCAGACCATCGGTACCGGCAACAGGCACAATGCGGGCTAAGAGGCGCTTCTCCGACGATACGTTCAGAGACGAGGGAACAATTGCGTGGATCCGCGGGCATGATGCCGCGGTCCGGAGAGTCGAAAGGCCCGGATTGGTTCCGGGCCTTCGTCGTGTTCGGGTTAGCGCTCGTCGATCGGAACGTATTTCAGATCGCGTCCGCCGATGTATTCGGCTCTCGGACGAATGAGCTTGTTGTTCGAGTACTGCTCGAGAATATGTCCGGTCCAGCCCGAAATGCGCGAAACCGCAAAGATCGGCGTGTACTGGTCGAGCGGAATTCCCATCATGTAGTAAACCGAGGCCGAATAGAAGTCGACATTCGGATGCATTCCCTTCTTCTCGAGCATCAGATTCTCGATCCGCTGGGACATCTCGAACCACTTCAGTTCGCCCGCCTTCTCGCCAAGCTGGCGCGAGAACTTGCGGAGCCACGTCGCACGCGGGTCTTCCGTCTTGTAAACGGCATGGCCGATTCCCATGATCTTGCGCTTGGCGGCAAGCGCCTCGTCAAGCCATGCGTCGACCTTGCTGAGATCGCCGATCTCGAGGAGCGTCTTCATGACGTTCGTGTTCGCGCCGCCGTGCAGCGGGCCCGCGAGCGCCGCGATACCGGCGGTCACCGCGCCGTACATGTCGGCGAGCGTGCCGGCGACGACGCGCGTCGTAAACGTCGAAGCATTCAGCTCATGATCGGCATGGAGCATCAGCGCGATGTCGAAGATCCGGACCTCGTCTGCCCCGGCCTTTTCGCCGCGCATCATGTAGAGGAAATTCTCGGCGATCGAAAGTTCCGGATCCGGAGCGACCGGTTCGAGGCCGTTGCGGATACGTTCCCACGCCGTCACGAGAGTTCCCATTTGCGCGGTCAGCTTGACGGCCGTTTTGACTGCCGTCTCGCGATCGGTTCCGTGACCGGCCTTGTCATAAAAGCCAAGCGCCGAAACGGCCGTGCGCAGAACGTCCATCGGACTCGCGTCCTTCGGGAATGACTTGAGCATCGTGATGATCTCGGCCGGAACGCCCGAGTTCGCACGAAACTCGCCTTTTAAATCGCTTAACTCACCTTTGTTCGGCAATCTTCCGTTCCAAAGCAAAAAGATCACTTCCTCGAAAGTCGAATGTTCGGCAAGGTCATGAATGTTATAGCCCTGATAGATCAGGATCCCATTTTCGCCATCAACGTCTCCAATGGAGCTTTGTGCGGCAACGACGCCTCTTAATCCGGCGGATGCGGCGGTGGTTTCTGTTCCTGTACTCATATGATCGATACCCTTGTAGTTATAAGATTTTCCTATTACTTGAATTTAGCAAATGAGAATCCAAACGGCAAGCATCGCACGCGGCTGAGAATGCCGGTTCAAACGGCAAGAAAGCCTTTGTTTCAAGGGGTTTCGGACCGTATCCAGCGATCCGCATATGTCGCGGCAACGGCGCTTTTTCCGGGATTGCGCATTGGGAGATTCTTGCCCGCGAATCGTCGCCGACGAACTCGGATTAATCACCGGGATCCGAGACGCCGCTTTGATCAAGTCCAACATCGACGGTGATTTTTGAAACGGCACGCGCCATGATGTCGGTTCTCGGATTTGCGTCAATTCGAAAAGAATCGCGCGGTCCGGGTTTATCGATTCGCCCGAACGAACTTCGAAGGCGCGGCGGAAACAAAAAAAATCCGCGGAGCGCACGGGCATCCGCGGATTACGATGGCGCGCGCTCAGCAGATTTCGCGCCAGAGGTCCGATCCGGCTAGCGGATCTGTGTTTCGTAGGTTGATTTGATCCGAAGCTGTTGCAATTTGTTGAGGCGGACATGCTTGCCGCGCTCGACGACAACCGCACCGACCCCGAAGGCCGCACCGACGCCGGCTCCGACCGCGGCGCCCACCGGACCGCCGACAACCGCGCCGACGACCGCACCGGTCCCGGTCGATGCTCCGACCTTGACCGAGTCGCTCTTGATCGAACTCTTGCCTTCAACGATGCCTTCCGTATCGACACGCTTTACGTTGTCGCCTTTAACGGGCAGAACCTCGGTCAGGATCGCGCTGAAATTCGCCCAACGGCCTTCACTGAGGAGGATTCGATCGAACGAGAGCAGAATCTCCCCGCGACGCTTGATGCGTCCAGGCTTCTGGATCTTCGAGACGCGTCCCTCGACCACCGCGCCGCCGATCTCCATCGGCGAAACGACCTTGGCTGTGAACCGGTCGCCTTCCTTGCTGCGCTCGGTCGTGATCTCTTCGTTCAGCTCAAGGATCAGTTCCGTATCATTCGGAATGATCACGATCGCGTCCGAATTCGTGGTCACATAATTGTCTTCGGTCTTGCTCTTGAGAACAGGAGCCTGCTGCGTGGGTTCCGTGGTTGTCGATACCTGCTCGACGCTCGCCTGGACCTGCGACGTTGAACGGCGCGCGATCGTCGGCGGAATTGCGGCGTCGAACGAGCGCTTCTCGTAACCCGTGTTGTATCCCGCTTCGAATCCTTGCTGATAGCCGTCGCGATAGTCTTCCAACGAACCGTAATCCGCGCTGTAAGCCCGATCGGCCTTCGTATATTCGCCGTGCCGCGCGAATCCGCGGGCCGCGTTGTCGATGACGTCACGGTAACCCGCCATGTAACCGTCCGAATATCCGGTCCGGTAACCGCGTTGCAGGGCAATTTTTACGTCTTGGGCTTGAATCTGCTGCAGGGGAAGCGTCAGAAAACTTAGCAGGCTTAGGGAGAAAATCAGGGCGAAACTTGCGGAACTTCTTGTCAGTTTCATTTTACCTCCTATATCAAAAAACAAGAAATGATTTATCCTCTAGGGTTTATACACGAAAACCTGAGAAATTACAACAACATTTTCGACGGGCCTTCGTCCGTTCTGAAGATCGATTGCCGGCAATCGACTTCGATGAACGTTTGCTTGGAAGGTTTGCGTCCGAAATGCGCGCCACGCTCCCGGGGCAAAAAAAGGCCGGCCCACGCGGACCGGCAGTTCCCAAGTTACTTCGCAGGGATCAGAAGTACTTCCTAAACAGGGCTCAGAAGCTTTTTCTGAAAAGGTAAGATGCGCGGATAAAGAACGTCCGGCTGTTCCGCTCGAACCGCGGCTCGAGTTGTCCGGTAAGCGGACTGAAACCGTTGTAGTTGAAGTTGTCGTTGTAGCCGACGTAAAACGCGGTTCCCGGATTCGGGTTCCAGCCGAACAGCAACTGCCCGCCGACGTTCCGCCGGAGCGTGTCGTAGTCGAGCCGCAACCGCGTGTATGTGAACCGCGAGAACTGATAGGTCGAACGCAGCGAAAAGATGTTCGTATCGTAGGCGACCTCGCGCGTATCGTTCCGACGCAGGCGGCTCTTGGTGTAGCTCAACGAGATCCGGAGCGGATCCGTCGGTTTGTAATCGACACCGACCTCGGCGTCGAACTGCCAGCCCGGTCCGGGATCGAGTCCGGGGTAATTCAGCTGACACGCGGCGCCGAGTTCGAGAAAACATCGCTTCCACGTGAGATACTCGGGGCTGACGCGATCGAAACTGCCACCCGCGCCGAAATCGTAGTCGAACGAATTGAAGATCGATCCGACGAATCCGTACCCGCTGAGGCGCTTGTTGAACGTCTTGTTGATGTTGACGCTGTAATACGGCTGATACGTCGAGCGTTCAGGTCCGCCGATGAACGCGCCGCTTTGGGTCAGACTCCGCCGCGGACCGAATTCGCCCTCGAACAAACGCTCATAACCCAGGCCGCCTTCGACGTAAAGGAACGTGTTGCCCTGCAGGCTCAGGTTGATATTCGCGCCGCCGACGGCGCTTTGCGAGCGGCCTTGCCAGTCAAAATTGACCCGCAGGAACTGGTTCGTGTTGGCGCGGATAATCGGGGACTTGGGTTTCGACTTTGTACTGAACCGGTTTGCGAATAGGATCTGATTCGTGTCGGTGCGGCGCGTGAATCCGGCGTCGGCGCGATAATCGGACGTCCGGCCGATCGCCTCGATGTACCATCCGTGCGTGTCGGTCGTATAATCCAGGCTCCAGAAATAACCGAAACCGTTTCCGGACCTGTAGCTCACCGAATCCTCGTTCGGATCGTAGAAGAACTTCCGCGAATGCGTTCCGAGAACCTGAAACTGCATGACCGTGCGGTCGTCGAGTTTGAAGCTCCCGTCGAACCCGCCCACGAAGTTGCGGTTGTGCGGAAAGACGCGCGCCGTTCCGAAGAAACCGACATTGTTGTTTTTGCCGAAGTCGCGCTTGACGCGAAGCACGCTGAAGATCGCGTTCTCATCGAGCGCTTCTTCGATCGATCCGCAGTTGCGCGCCGGGTCGGTCAGGCGCTCGTTCTGGCAGATCCTGAGATCCGTCCGTTCGTCCTCGGAATAGTTGCCCGGAGCGTTGTCGGACGCCGCGAGGAACCCGAACGACGTCTTGCCGATCTTCCCCGTCAATTTCGCGGCAAAGTCAGGATCGACGATCGTTCGCGAGTAAAAAGGCTGAAGCGGCGACTCGAAAATTTCCTTTCCCTCAAGGAAGAAGGGACGCTTTTCCTGAAAGAAGATCGGGAAACGCTGGTTCGCGGTCACGACCGGCGCATCGGCCTCGATCTCGGCAAAATCGGGGTTGATCGCGGCGTCGAGCGTCACGTTCGGCGTCAGCGTGTATTTCAATGTCACGCCGATGTCCTTCCGGATCGGTTCGTTGACGAATCGGCCCGGATCCTGAATGCCGGTCGGATTGAAGATCGGATGATAACCGTTCGCGCGCAGATCCGCGGTCGTCACGGTCCGTGTCCGGCGCCCGGTTTCGGACAAGGTCACGCTCGGGACGATCTCGAGCGTGCGCTCGGTCTTGATCTCATCGAGGCCGGTGATCTTTCCGTGCTTGACGAGGAATCCCGAGACGTCACGATCGTCCGGCAGCCATTGATCGAATTCGTCATTGAAGCGGTCGATGTTGCGCGCGGCGTTGAATCCCCACAGCTTCCCTTTCCCGGCCGAGTACCTCAGCGATTTGAACGGAACCTTGACCTCGACGGACCAACCCCAATCCTGGATCACGCCCTTCGACTCCATGACGATATCGACCGAGAAATCGCCGCCCTGCTGGCTACCTTCGGTATAGATCCCGTCCTGCTGGATACCAAGCGGATTGAAACCGAGAATGTAGGCGCGGCGCTGATCGTTGTACGTATCGAGCCAGACGCGGACGTTGTCCTCGCTGAAAACGTTGTCGCGCTTGGCAACCGTCGCGCGGATCTTGTCCTTGTCGTCCCAACATTTGAAGCCGATGTAGAGATTGTGCTCGTCATAGGCCATGTAGACCTCGGTCGGTTTTGAAGGCTCGGTGTTGTATCCGGGACCGGTCTGGTAGAAATCCTTGAAGACCGCGGCCTGCTTCCAGATCTCTTCGTCGAGTTTGCCGTCGATCACGGGCGCCGTTTCGATCTTCGGAATCCTGATCGGGCTGCGCTTCTCGGCCGGGACCTCGACCTTTCCGGATCTCCGGGAGGAATCCTTTGAATTGTTGCCGGGAACTGAGTTGTTGGCGGCGTTGTTGGCTTCGGTATTTTGTGCCGGCTGTGCGTTTGCCGTGAATAAAAAAAGTATCAGAACCAGTAAAGCACGAACGTAGTTCATCTCAACCTCGTTGCTAATTATAAATAAGTATCAGGTATGAATGCGACGGATAAACAGGACGCAAAGTCCTTAACGAGCCGCAGAACGGAATGTTTCAGAAATTACGGAGGCGCCTCAAACGGTCGCGCGGATCGTCGACGCGCTCCGGATCATGAACCGCCCTTCCTCGGTCGACAGGCGGTATTTCGCGCCGCCGTTTCCGAGTTTGTAGGTGTAGCTCTCTTGCTCCTCTCCGGAGAGAAGGAACGGAAGACCCGTTGCCTCAACAGCACGCGTGTTCGAGATGATCGTTGCGTTGGCGTCGGCGGGAACAGTGATGACGACCGTCCCTTCTGTAGAATTGACCTTTAAGCTTGAAAAATCGCCTTCCAGACTTACGTCGCCGTCCTCGGTTGTCGTCTCGACATCGCCCCGGAATCCGATCACGCGGACGCGCCCGTCGGAATTGGCGAGCGCGAGTTTGCCGTCCGATTCGCGGACGTTGATCGCTTCGTCGCCGCCCTGAACTCGAATATCTCCGGACACGTTCTCAAGGCGGATCTCACCTTGAGTCGTGATCCGGAGATTCGCTTTTTTTGGGACAAATACCTCCAGCTGAAACTCGCCTGAAGTATCAAAGCAATCGTCGCATTTCACGGCTTCGTCGGAAACGATCTCGATGTTGACCTCCGACCCGTTCTGCTTGGCGGTCGCCGGCATCGGGGCCGTCATCCGCTGATCGGCGATTCTCGTCAGCGTGTATTCGACGACCGGCTTGTCCCAGCCGCGAACATTGACCTCCGCGTCGTTCGCCGTAACCGTAACGGTCGGGACGCCTTTCGTGTTGAATGATTCGGATTTCTTGTCGATCACCGGCGGAACCGACATGAAGCGGATCTTTTTGAACTTCAACCGCATTTCACGACGCATCCGCTCAGCGTCAAACTTCATCTTCACGATGTTTTCCGCGTTCACGATCTTGGCTTTCTCGATCGCCTTCATCGATTCACGGACAGCATCGGCCGCCACCTTCGGGATTTCGGGATTGACCTTCGCCAGATCGCGCTGCGCCCGTTCGATCTCGCGCTTCGCTTCTCTGTTCGCGCGTTCGAGGTCGACGTCGATCCGCGACATATCCTCGCCGTCAAAGTCGCCGCCGGCCAATTGCGGCAGCATGTCGGTCACC
Organism: Acidobacteriota bacterium; assembly: GCA_029777145.1. Next base: position 12,893 of record JAKOSS010000522.1, read on the forward strand.
GGATTCATGTTCCGGCCGTCGGCCTTGCGCTTGATCGTCAGCCCGCCGTTGACGCTGCTCAGTTCGATCGGCGTCTCGCCGGTCCCGATCTTTCCGAACAGATCGCGTCCGACCCATTTGCCTTTACGAACCGGCAAACCGAAATCGTTCGTGATCGTGCCGTTGAGCGAATGCGATTTCAGCGTCGCGTTGATGTCCGACGGAACCGCGAGAACGACCTGGCCGTTGACGGTGCTCAGCGCGATCCGGCCCGAACCGGCCAGCTGATCAAAATCGGCGGCGACGGTTCCGTTGACCGTGCCGAGTTCCGCCGTCCCGCGAAGGTTCGTCGCCTTTACCTGACCGTTGATCGACTTCGCCCGCGTGACGTTCGTCGCGTTCGCGATGCTGACCGAACCGTTGATCGTCTCGATCGCATCGAGAACCGCGCTGCGCGGCACCGTCAAACGATAGTCAATGACGAGTTTGCCGTTGCGGTTCCAGTTGTTCTGGCCCTTCAGGCGATCGTAATTTGTTTTGATCGTCAGGGCTTCGGGCGTCGAGTCGATCTTGATCTCGACGTCGTCGAAGCGCTCCTTCGAATCTGCCGTTTTGACGACCTCGAGTTTGACCTGATTGGCGTCCCAGGTGTCGATCGTGATCGATCCGTTGACGTTCGAAACGGCGACCCGCCCGGTCGCATTGAGCGCGTAGGTCTGCTCGAATCGTTCGGTCTCGTCGGTCA
>JAKOSS010000523.1 GCA_029777145.1 Acidobacteriota bacterium
CAGATCCTTGCACTTTTCGAAACCGCGGCGTAAACGAACATCTTCCGTGTAATTAGCTTTGAAGCAGTCGACGGCATCCCGCTGTCGGCTGCTTCTGCTTGTTATTAATCGGATCGATTTTGGAGATATGTACGGAATCATTGGAAAAATGATCGCGACGCCCGGGAACCGCGCGCGGCTGATCGACATTCTCATGCTCGGGACGAGTGATATGCCGGGCTGCAAGCTCTATGCGATCGCGGCGGACGCCGAGGACGAGAACGGGATCTGGATCACCGAGATCTGGGATTCGGAAGAATCGCACAAAGCGTCGCTGCAGCTTCCGGCAGTCCAGAAAGCGATCGCCGTCGGCAAACCGCTGATCGCCGGTTTCGGCGTACGGCATATCGTCAGCCCCGTCGGCGGCATCGGAGTTGATTGATCCGAAATTGCGAGATGGCATTCATGCATCAGGCATCGGAAAAGTTAGCCGCGGATTACACGGATGACGCGGAAAAGTCTAAACAGGATTCGCGATTTTCCGCGTTGATCGGCGGGAATTCGCGGACAGAAGCACTAACCGGGATGGGTCCGATGAAAATTCGTGAAGCAAGATCGGAAGACTTTGACGGGATCTGGCCGATCTTCAGCGAGATCGTCAGCGCCGGCGAAACCTACGCATTTCCGACCGACACCACAAAAGAACAGGCCTTCCGCATCTGGATGGAAATGCCGCGGCGGACCTTCGTCGCCGAAGTCGACGGCCGCATCCTTGGAACTTATTTCATCAAATCCAACCAATCAGGCCCGGGCGACCACGTTTGCAATTGCGGCTACATGGTCTCGTCCGAGGCACGCGGACTTGGGCTCGCGACGGCAATGTGCGAGCATTCGCAGGACGTCGCGCGCGAACTTGGCTACAAGGCGATGCAGTTCAATCTCGTCGTTGCGAGCAACGAGGGCGCCGTTCGCCTTTGGTCAAAACTCGGATTCGAGACCGTCGGACGCTTGCCTCGTGCTTTCCGTCATCCGACGCTCGGGTTCGTCGATGCGCTGATCATGTACAAATGGCTCGCGGATTGACGCCAAGTTCAAAATCACGCAACAACTAACGATCCCGACCCGTAACACATCCTGACACTCCGAAAAGGACCGATATGCTAAATACGAGAAAGCTTTTGGGCAAAATGCCGATCGCCGGCATTTTCTTTCTGATACTTGCAGCGATCGCGCCGGCATTCGCGGGAACAAAATTCCGGGTCACACTCGACGCCTCGGCGGTAAAAGGCACGGAACCTGTCGCCGGCCGGCTTTTACTGTTCATGACGGCCAACACGAAGCCCGTCGAGATGATCAGCCCGGACATTCAGGATCCACTGGCGGTATGGTTCTCCGGGACCGAGGTGCGAAATCTGAAACCGGGCGAATCGATCGAGATCGACGCCGACTCGCTCTCCTTTCCGGACGCTTTTTCAAAAGCGCCCGCCGGCAATTACCAGATGATGGCGCTGCTTGACGTTGATCATTCATATACCTACAACGGGCCGGGTCCGGGCGACATCGTCAGCGCGGTCAGCACATCGGCGATGCCGTCTGACGAAACGCGACTGACGCTGACGAAGGTACTTCCCGAACGACCTGTCACCGTTCCCCCAAACGCGCGCCTTGTCGAATTCGTGAGCCCGATGCTCTCCGCGTTCTGGGGCCGCCCGATAAAGATGGAAGCGTCGGTGATTCTTCCGCCGGACTACGACACGTCGGGCAAAACACGCTATCCGACGATCTATAACGTCAGCGGCTACGGCGGGACCCGATTCGGGCCGCTACGCGGGGCGGCACAGCGGGAACAGGAGATGAAGGAGGGGAAACGACCGAAAATGATCAGTGTTTTCCTCGAAGCACACTGTCCGCTCGGACATCATGTTTTTGCCGATTCGGCCAACAACGGACCGTGGGGAACCGCACTTGTTCAGGAGTTCATTCCGTATCTCGAAACCCAGTTCAGAATGGACGCAAAGCCCTCCGGCCGATTCTTGACCGGCCATTCGTCCGGCGGCTGGACGACGCTCTGGGTGATGGTGACACATCCGGATTTCTTCGGCGGAACGTGGTCGACGTCGCCCGATCCCGTCGATTTTCGGAATTTCACGGGACCCGATCTGACGGCAGACGGCACGACGAATTTCTATCGTGATGCGAACGGCAAACCGTTTCCTCTGGTGCGAATGGACGGGCGCGAAGTGATGTCCGTGGAGCAGTATGCGAAACAGGAAAGAGTGCTCGGATATTACGGCGGGCAGATGGCGTCATTCGAAGCGGTTTTCAGCCCCAAAGGCCCCGATGGCCAGCCGATGCCTCTTTTCGATCGCGATACCGGCCGCATCGATCCGGAGGTCAGGAAGTCGTTCGAAAAATACGACATCTCAAGATTATTGAGGACAAATTGGGCGACGCTCGGGCCGAAACTCAAAGGAAAGCTACACATCATCTGCGGAACGGCCGACACGTTCCACCTCGATGAACCGCTCCGTCTGCTGGACGGCGAGCTCAAGAAACTCGGGAGCGACGCAAAGATCGAATTTCTCGAGGGCCGAACGCATTTCGACCTGTATCAGGGCGGACTGATGGAGCGCATCCAGTGGGAGATGTACGCGGTCGCGCGGCCGAAATTCAAACAGGCGGCGAAGTGACCAACTTTCTGATCTCCGTTAGCCGCGGATTACACGGATGACGCGGATCGATTCCAATTAGATCCTCGATTTTCCGCGTTGATCCGCGGCAGAAACGGGGTGCTTGTCGGCTATTTGGCGTGATCAGGCATCGGACGAGTTAGCCGCGGATTGCATCGATAACGCGGATAGATCAAAAGAGGTTCCTCGCTTATCCGCGTTGGTCCGCGGCAGAACCGGGTTCTTCGCGTTGACGGCGGCGTATAGGTGCCCTTCTCGGCTATTTGGCGTGATCAGGCATCGGACGAGTTAGCCGCGGATTACACGGATGACGCGGATAGATCAAAAGAGGATCCGCGCTTCTCCGCGTTTATCCGCGGCCTGATTCCAACGCGGTAGGACAGATCTTCCCGCGCGTTTCGCGGGCAGCCTAAATCTCTTCGCGCCGTGTTCCGTCGATCTCGAGGATCAGGTCGGCGCCGTAGCACTTCGCCGGTGTCTGGAATCCCGGACAGAACTCGCCACCGAGGATCTTCTCGGCGATAAGGAGCGCGGTCAGCGCCGTCGTTTGATAACCCTCGGGTCCGAACTGCCGAGCTTCGACCGCGTTGCCGGCGTCGTCCGACGCGCGTCCCCACAGAAATGTCCGGCCCTTGGCGCGTTCCTTGTCGTCCGGCCCGCCCGGCGGGATTCGTGCCTGTAGATACTTCTGAACCGGTCCCGTTGCGAGCAACCAACCGATGTAGCGGCTCAGCTTCAGCATCCGCAGATTTTCGTCGGGCATCACGGAATAGACCTCGATGTTTGGAATTCCCGTCGAATAATAAGCGGTTGAAACATCGCCCCAGGGGATCGTGACGCCGGTCTTCTTGACCTCGCCGAAATCGATCTCGCGTGTCTTGTATGCCGCCGGAACCGTCGTGATCGCTCCGTCCCGACGCACCGCGCCGCCGCGGCCGACATTCATCGTCATCGTCGCCATCGTGCCGTGCGAGATCCGCCCGAGCCCGTACCAGGCAAGCTTCAGATCCGTCGCCGTCGGCAGTCGGTCGCTCAGTGATTTCGCGAGGCAATCTGACGGTACGACGTCGAATCCGACGCCCGGCATGACCATGATCCCGGCGTCGAGCGCTTTTTGGTCGATCGCCGCGCACGCCTCGAAAACGGCGATCTCGCCCGTGATGTCGAGATAGTGGCGTTTGGTCCGAAGACATGCTTTGACCATCGGCCTGGAGGTGATTGAGAACGGCCCGGCGCAGTGAAGAACGAAATCAACTTCGTTCAGCGCCGCATCGAGTTTGTCGGTTTCCTCAAGCGAAAAGGCGCGCCACTCGAAGTCGTGACGCTTCGCGATCTCTTCGACCTTGGCCGCATTCCGTCCGGCAAGGATCGGCTTCAATCCGCGCTCGGCGGCAAACCTCGCGATCAGCTCGCCCGTGTATCCGTATGCTCCGTAGATCAGAAATGTGCTCATGGTTTTTCTTGATGTTGCCACCAGCCTCAGCTAGTGGACTCAATGCTCTGTAAAATGTTTGGGCTTCAATCCAAGACCAGAAATCTCGCCGAAGGTGACAGACAATATAGCGTAGCGAGAATCGCTACGAGCCGATCGGGAGAATTCTCAGCCAACCTCCAAATCAAGCGCCAAAGGCTCTCCTGATTTCAAACCTTATTCGGTATCCAAAACCCATCAAACAACTTCAGCCCCGAATTTTGCGCTTCCTCCAGTCGATCCAGAAACGAACTGCGCGGGATCTCCTTCGCGCCGAGCGCCTTGAAATGCGGCGTCATCACCTGAATGTCGATCCACGTCGCGCCGCGTGACTTCAAATGTTCGATCAGAAA
>JAKOSS010000524.1 GCA_029777145.1 Acidobacteriota bacterium
TGGACGCACGCTGAGATTCCTGATGCCGCTCAAACGGGTGATCAGGACATCGGCCAACCCCAATCCCCGATGCATATCTTCGGGCGCGGAGTCGATCGATTTGAACGGCAGAACCGCCAACGACCGGATGCGGTCCCCGGAACCGCTCGGGTTCCGGGACTTCCAGAACGCGAACCCGCCAAGCAATACCGACGACAGTGAAAGAACGAGTATGAGCGCGAATGCGCGTCGGGAGAACGCGATGCTTCCCGCTCCGCCGTCCGCCGCATCCGTGATTTCGATCAAAGTTTCGGTAACGGCGTGCCGTTCGATGATGAGTTCGTCGCCTTCGATCTCGCGCACCGCTCCCGTAAACCGATAACCGCGTCGCGGCACGTTCTCGATCAAATTCTGTTCGGCTTCGAAATCACGGAGGGTTTTCCGCAGAAGATAGATATGCCTGGAAATGTTGCTTTCTTCGACGAACGAATCGGTCCAGAGGCGATTCAGAAGTTCATCCTTCGTGACGAGTTTCCCCGGGTTTTCGATCAGCAGACAGAGCAATTCGAGTTCCTTCAAGGGCATTGCCACCGCTTTTCGCCGGTGCCATAGGGCCTTGCGTGCCGTATCGAGCCTAAAATCGCCGAATTCCTTCAAAAATCCCATGTCGCCTTCCATAAAACACCCTTGTTGGAGAGAAATTGGATTGAAATTGGAGCGAAAATTCAAGACTCCTCGCACCGGATTCATGTCCAATCAGTCCATCGACGCGAAGCGCGTTGCGCGGCCTCTGAGTCCGAACCGATCGGTTCAACGGCTGTCAAATTGTCGTCTGAGTGCCGACTTTAACCCGAATGGCCGGAGATTCAAAGAGAATTTTCATCTCCTCGAGAACGAGCGAGGTACTGATAATCCGCGGTGGTGACCGAAGAATATTCCGCGGTCTTTGCGATGTCTGCGGGTGTGAGGCCGAATTGCTCACGCTCGATGAAGCGGTCAGTTTTTCCGGACGGAGTACGCGTGCGCTCGTCCGGCTTGTCGATTCGGCGACGGTCCATTCGCTCGAGACTGCGAGCGGTCATCTGCTGGTTTGCCGTGATTCTCTCGAACGGGCGACCGGCAATGCAAAAGTGGGAATGCGTCGCGGCTGACGCGGCAGCACGTACCGGAAAGGAGTTCATATGAGATTCAAGACGTTAGCGGCGGTGTTCATTTTGTTTTTTGGGTTCTGCCAGATCTCTCAGGCGCAGACGACCGGCTTCACCTATCAAGGCAATCTCAATTCAAGCGGCGCGCCGGCCAACGGCAATTTCGACTTTCAGGCCGCGCTCTTTGATGCGGCGACGGGAGGCAACAGTTTATGCGTCAGCGCGCAGCCGAACCTGACGGTTGTCAACGGGCTCTTCAGCCTTCAGATCGATTGCGGCGCGAACTTTCCGGGAGCCAACCGCTTTCTCGAAATTCGCGTCCGGCCGAACGGCGGCAACACTTTTACGATCCTCACGCCGCGCCAACCGGTCCTCAGCTCGCCCTATGCAATTACGAGCATCAACGCGTTGACCGCGGCGAACTCGATCTCACTCGGCGGAATCCCTTCAAGCGGATTCATTCTAAACTCCACCTTTCAGCAGTCGGCGAGCAATTTCAACATCAGCGGGAACGGCACGGTCGGAAACGACATGTTTGTAACCAATCGGCTCTCGGCCGGGATCGTCGATGCCGCGACGCAGTTCAACTTCCTCGGCAATCGTCTCCTGACGGCGGCCAACACCAGCATTTTCGCGGGCATCGGCGCCGGACTGACCAACAGCCCGCGCCAGAACAACGCCTTTTTCGGATTCAATTCCGGCTTGATCTCATCAGGATCTGAGAATTCATTTTTTGGATCAAGATCCGGCGAATCCACCACGAGCGGCACTCTCAACAGCTTTTTCGGTTACCAGTCTGGGACCGGCAACACGACTGGGACATTCAACACGGCGCTCGGTACGGGAGCGGGATTCGACACCGGCAATTTGACGAACGCCTCGGCGGTTGGAACCCAAGCGGTGGTCGCGCAAAGCAATTCGCTTGTACTCGGCAGCATTGCCGGACTCAACGGCGCCGTCAGCAACGTCAACGTCGGCATCGGGACGATCAGGCCCCGAAAGCGTCTGCACATTTACGGCCCCGGCGATCAGGAAATAATGATCGAAAGTTCGGATACGAACGGCAATCAATGGACATTGCAATCGTCTGACGGCGCCTCGAACGGACGCTTCGAAATCATCGATCGCACCGCAAATCTGAGCCGTCTGACGATTCTGAACAATGGCAACGTCGGCGTCGGGACGACCACTCCCGACTTCAAGCTCGATGTCAACGGCTCGATCGCCGTGGGCACGCTCGGAACGGGCGGAACGATCGCGTTGTGCCGCACGCCGACGACCGGTCAGCTTGCGCTTTGCTCCTCGTCGATCCGCTACAAGACGAATATCAGCGCCTTCACACCCGGTGTAGATCTGGTCAGAAAACTCCGTCCGGTATCGTTCAATTGGAAAGCGGACGGGAAAGCCGACCTCGGGCTTGTCGCCGAAGACGTCGCCGCGGTCGAACCGTTGCTTACGACGACGAACGAAAAAGGCGAAGTCGAAGGCGTCAAATACGACCGCGTTGGAGTTGTGCTCGTCAACGCCGTTCAGGAGCAGCAAAAGCAGATCGATGAATTGAACGAGACGATCAAACGGCAAACGGCGGAGATCGCGGCGCTGAAGCAGATCGTCTGCGCCCAGAATCCGTCGGCCGCACTCTGCAAGGAGGAAAGATGAGGTCAAAAGCAGAACGGCAAGGATCAAAGTCAAGAGCGGTCATCGCCCGGTGGCCGACATTCGGTTTTTTATCTGGCTTGCTGTTTTTTCTGGCCACCGTCCACTGTCAACTGCCCACTGTTGAGGCCCAGTCGGGCGGGACGTTTGCGATCACCAAGTCGGTTATCGCGGGCGGCGGCGGAAACGCATCGGGCGGCACGTTTTCGCTTGACGGCACCATTGGCCAA
>JAKOSS010000525.1 GCA_029777145.1 Acidobacteriota bacterium
GAGATCATCATCAACAGGCAACTGATCTGGACTTACTGCATCTCCGAGGAAGACTGTTGGGGGAGTCTCATCGACAGGAGAGTAGTTCAGAATGTCTTTGATCGCGTCAACGATTTCAAAATGTCGCAAAGGGTCGTCTGGAATATATGGGATCACCGATATCCCATCCTCCGCAAACCCCTGAATGGCGCTATCATCGACATTTGCCAAATAGTAGATTCTCGGACCACTGACACTTCGATTTCCACGGGCCACCTGTAACATGTGCATAAATGAAAAATCATCCGGATTGAACCCGACAATAATCAAATTGCTCGACTGAATTACACCTGTCATGAACCGCGTGTATTGTACGCTATCAAGGACGTCGTTCTTTTCACTTGTGGTGAAAACCCAGCTTTGCGGGTCCAACGTAGTACCGTGAGGCTGGAGTAGAAAGTCGAACTTACTAGAAAGAAAACCTCCAAATTTTGACGGTTCTCTCGCGGTAGCGGAATTGACTCGGCGGCTATTTGTATTCGAGTATGCATCTTCGGCAAAGCTGTCAAGGTTAAAATTGATCATGCCTTTGACGCCTAATTTCCATAGCAAATTGTAGATGGGGGGACAATCCTTTCCCTCGGTCGAGAGCAGATCATGAACCACGCTTACGAATGTTGGTCCTGGCAACCGATGTTTCAAACTCGAAAACGCGTGCCAATAGTTTTTGTTCTCCTTGATCTTCTCGATTTCGCGAATCCGCCTTTCAAGTACATCGCTGTCGGAATCAGCCAACGAATTGATACACGCCTCAATCAAGTGGTCTCGCAATTCGCGCCAGTCAGGAAGACCAGCAGCCTTCGACAGCCCGGCCCCACATACAACGACGAAATTCTGGGCGTTTTCACGCAATCGTTTTTTCAGATCCTGAAAATCAGGATTTCTTAGGTTTATTGCCATAATGAATTGTCCATCACCGTTATCCAGTTGTTGTTAAATCACACCCGAGATTCAAACTCCCGAGCCAATACTCGATCGTTTCAAATGTATCGGACTAATCGGAGACTTCAAGGTGAACTGCAATTGTTACTGCGCAAAATAATCCGAATCGACCTTCGGAACATAAACCGCCCTTCTCGTTATTCCGATCTCATGATCGATCCGTGCAATTTTCGATTTGCGATTTTCAATTTGCGATCGCGCATCAATGTCAAACATTCGACTAATTGGACACGCGTCGAACCCATCCGCGGCCTTGATACCTTGCGGATAGTCGCAAAGGACTCGCAGCAGCGGATCGATAAACTTGTCGTATGTCGGAACGGGCATAGTCAGCAATCCTCTTAATCAACAACACCAAGGAATTCGCGATCAGGGTGAAGAGCTTGCGGTTCTTCTCGAAGTTCGCGGTCCACGGGGCGCGGTCGGCGGACGGGCCGCCGGACGAAAAGTTGAGCGCGACGAACTTCCCTTTGTAGATCGTAATGTACGAGATAATCCGCACGGTGAACGTACCGTTCGGGTTCTTCGCCGTCTGCTCGTAAACGATCATTGCGCCTGTTTGCCCGCCGAGCGTGGCCGGCGCGGTCTCGACAACCGTCGCCCCCGACGGCGCGAGATTCTTCAGCGTCGCCGGCGCAAAGATCCCGCCGATCTGAGCCGTGCTGTACGGCTTATCGTCCTTTTGCAGATAGTCGTCGATCAACAGCAGCCCCGACGGGTTTTCGTATCCGTTCTTCGCCAAAAACATCTGCATGACCGTCGCGCCGTTCGATTCCTCGCGCTTCCAGCTTGCCGGATACGAAAGTTCGAGGCGCAGTCCGCCCGCCTTCTCCAGCCCGAGCGTCGAGTAACGGTTCGTGTACCCGGAGGTGAATTCGAGCTCGGGAGTCTGCAGGAAATCGGGATTGTACGAAAGCAGCGTCTCTTTGATCGGCGATTCGATCTCGCCCTTCGACCGTGCGCGGACCCGCTCGATGAAATCCCTCGACGCCTTCTCGGACATCTGAACCTTGGGCATCATTCCCGCCGCCACACTGTACAACTCCTGGCGGGATTTCTCGGGGATGCTGTCGGAGATCGCCTTGCACGACTTGCCGAAGACGACTCCGAACGAAGCCTCCGCCGCGTCGGTCTCGGCACGAAGCCGCGGCTGATCGGTCCTGATCTTCGCGAGAATGCTCTGTTGCGCGTAGCAGAAACCGAACGCCCGGGACCTGTCGGCGCCGTCCGAACCGGTCTGCGCAAACGCCGCCGTCGCGGTAATGAGAAGGATCGCCAGGATCGCGATGCATTCGAAAGCCTGCCCGCGAATCACGCGAAAAGACGCGAAAGTGGTCTTATTTGCTCTCTTTTCTTGCTGGGTCATTTGTCATTCGTCATTCGTCAGTTGTCACTCGTCATTACCGATCCGCGTGTTTCCGCGTTGATCCGCAGCTATGTGCGCCCGCTCCCGTGGGCGGGCCCCCTTACTTCGTGCGGGGTTCTGCAATGCCGTCATTCGTCATTTGTCCTTGGTCATTGCCGATCCGCGTGTTTCCGCGTTGATCCGCGGCTAATTGCGCCCGCTCCCGCGGGCGGGCCCCCTTACTTCGTGCGGGGTTCTGCAATGCCGTCAGTTGTCATTTGTCAGTTGTCATTCGTCCTTGGTGATTGCTGATCCGCGTGTTCCGCGTTGATCCGCGGCGGGCACGTCGTTAGCCGGCTGCTTCTGGTTGGCCCTGCGGGCCATGCAAGCGGGACGCTTGATGTAATAAAGACGGTTTCTCCCTGCCAGTGATAAGCTGACGGTGATTATTGACAATTCGCTCTTCGTTTGTTGATGAAGATCAA
>JAKOSS010000526.1 GCA_029777145.1 Acidobacteriota bacterium
ACGTTCATTTTGGCGTCCTTGACGCTCGCGAGCGCCGAATCGATCATCGGCGTGAACTTCTGATAATCCTCGTGCGTCAGTTTTCCCGTCACCTTGATCGTCAGATAAAAGTCGTTGTCGATCCGCTCCATTCCGATTGCCAATCCATGTCTTTTCATATCCATAATTACCTCATTTCCTCTTTCGAATTCCTTCCCGGCGACCGTCTGAGCCGGCTCACCTGAAAATCGGTTTCCATTATTTATCGTGCAACGACCGTGCCAACCATCGCCGGAAACGCAAGTCGTTGAGGGATCTGAGTTTATGAATTCCGGAAAAATCCCGGTGGTCGCGTTCGGTGTGGCACAAATGCTCGAAACGCGAATGATTCGCGGTTGGACGGGGATCTTACGCATCGAAGACCGCAAAAACCGTGGCGCGATCCGGTCAACGATTTGTACGATTTCCCGTCGGCGGTCCGATTGTGCGATGACGCAATCCGGCTCGACTATTGATGGCTTAGAAAAGGAGCAACGACATGTCCTGGGACAGAAACTCGGCGCATTATCCGCCGGCTGTAAGACAGTTCGACTCGACCGCGTGCTGGGCGGCCGGACTCGAATGGTGGCTGCGATGCATGCGCGACTCGCGCGCGGTGATCACGCAATTGAATCTGGTCAGCAAGTTCGTCGGACTTTGGGATTCAGATGAGGACAGCCCTGAATACGGGACGGTCACGGGCGAAAGCCTCGGGCAGATCATGGCCGATTCAGCGATCAACATGGATTACTCGGTCAAGGGTGCCGGAACGTGGGACAGCAGCTTTATCGAGGGCAAGCTCGCGATCAGTCCGGTTCTGCTCGGCTATCACGAACCTGAGGTCGGCGGGTTTCACGTCAACATCATCCACAGCCTGAACCGGACTGCAACCGCCGACGTGAACGTCATGGACCCGAACGGCGGACGCTTTCGGACACGCAGCCACGGCTACCTGAACACCCGGAATTACGTTCTCGGCTGGGCGAAATAGATCAGATCCGCCTGAGTCCCGACGGATCGCGGCGGAGCCAGTTTTCGGACGGATACCTTGCGTTCGGATCGATCGTGTGGACGGTGTAGGCATGCCGCGAGCGGCCGCTCGTGTTCGGCAGACTGTAGTGCGGCAAGAGGCCGTCGAGGACGATACAGGTTCCCTGTTTCACTTCGAGCGGAACCGCATTTTCGATGTCGTACGGTGCGTCGTCGAACACTTCAAACTCCGTCCCGCCAGCGGGACTGCGCTTGAATCTCGATCGAAGCGTCGTCCGGTGACCGCCGGGTTTCGCCCAGAGACAACCGTTCTCGACGGTCGCGTCCTCGAGCGCGAACCAGAATCCGACGCACGATCGCGGTTCGGTATAGAGGAACGTCGAATCCTGATGGACATCGACCACGCCGCCGATCCGCGCGTGTTTGAAGATGTACATGCTCTGAATAATTACCGACTCCGCGAGTCCAAGGTCCGCCGCCAATTCCCTCATCGCCGGCGATCGGGAGAAGCGGTCGAAGACGGGGTCGAGATCGTGCATCGCATGTCCGATCTTGTTCAACGATTCGAAAAGCGGATACTTCAGATTCCCCGCGTCGTCGAACGCGTCCTTCTCGAAAAAAAACGAGATCCGGTCGCCCGATTCGAGGAAGTAATCATCGCTCGTCCGCGTCTGTTCCGAAGTCTGGAACACCGACGGATGCCCCGTGTAATCGAATCCCGCAACGAGTTCCGCAGCACGCGACATGAGTTCGCCGCATTCGCCTGACGTCTTGAATTCCTCGATCACGAGGAAGCCGTTCTCTTGGAACTGTTCCGCTCTCGTCTTCATCTGACCCATATTAAACCAAGACTTTCCCGATCGCCGAGAGCATCGGCATCCGGCGACGTCCAAACTCGCCCGGACCGCGAAATCGATCCGAACATACCGCGCGCCCAACCTGCGGATTCTTGGGATCGGTCCCCGCTAAGCCAAGAGCCACTCATTGCGTCAATCTGCGGAGCACCAGGAGCATTGAACCGAGGAACTTCATGACGCGCTCGCTCTGACGCGCGATCACGGACAAAAGCGCGCACAGGCGTTTGACGTCTCCAATCCGTTCGATTATCTTCTTATTGAAAGTGATTTTCACTTTCTGTAGCACTCATTCCCGACGCAAGGAGTTTCTGATGAGAACAGTCGTACAACGTTTTATCGCAATCATTGTATTTTCGCTCGCATGTCTGGGCATTGCCGAAGCACAATCGGTCGCCGCAACGATCGAGATCAGCGGTCGCATCCTTGATCAGAACGGCGCCGTCGTTTCCGGCGCGAAGGTCACGGCCGTCGGTGTCGACGTCAAGTCGGAGCGATATACCTCGACCAACGGGAACGGCGAGTTCTCGATCCTCGTCGCGCCGGGACGATACAAGATCAAGGTCGCTGCCGACGGTTTTTCCGATACGTCGCAGACCGTCGATCTGCGTGCCGAACGGACGGACCGAATGGAACTCGTCCTGCCCGTCGCGCAGACGAACGTTTACGTGACGATCGGCGCGGTCGACGGATATGTTACGGAAGCGGCCTCAAGCGCGACGAAAACGCCGACGGCCCTTCGCGATATTCCGCAGTCGATCAGCATCGTGACACGCGAGCAGATCAATGATCAGCTGATCACGAGCGTCGCCGACGCCGTCCGGTTCACGCCAGGGATCACGGCCCATCAGGGCGAAAACAACCGCGACGATCTGGTTATCCGCGGAAACCGCTCGAGTTCGGGTTTCTATGTCGACGGCGTCCGCGATGATGTTCAGTATTTCCGCGACTTCTACAATCTCGACCGGCTCGAAGCCCTGAAAGGCCCGAACGCGCTCGTGTTCGGGCGCGGCGGCGGAGGCGGCGTCGTCAATCGCGTCACAAAAGAAGCCGTCTTTGCTCCGATCCGCGAGATCACGATCCAGGGCGGATCGTACTACAACCGGCGGATCGCCGGCGATTTCGGACAGGCGATCAACAAATTCGCGGCCTTTCGTCTCAACGGCGTCTACGAGAACTCCGACAGTTTCCGCAAATTCGTCAATCTGAACCGCTTGGGACTCAACCCGACGGTAACTCTCAAGCCGACCGAATCGACGAAGATCACACTCGCCTACGAGTACTTCCGTGACCGGCGCGTCGCCGACCGCGGGATCACGACCTACAACGGAATTCCGGCGGACGTTCCCCGCTCGACGTATTACGGAAACCCCGACGACAGCCACGTCCGGATCGACGTCAACGCGTTCACGGCGACGGTCGAGCAGCAGCTTGGCCGCATGAACCTGCGGAATTCGACGCGTTACGGAGATTACGATCGTTTCTACCAAAACTACGTGACCGGCGCGGCAAATTCGGACGCGACGCTTGTTAACCTGAGTGCCTACAACAATTCATCACGGCGCAGGAATTTCTTCAATCAAACCGATCTGACGTTTCTGGCGACGACCGGTCCGATCCGTCATACCGTGCTCGCCGGGATCGAGATCGGCAACCAGCGGACGCGTAATTTCCGCAATACCGGATACTTCGCCAACACTTCGACGTCGATCCAGGTCGATTTCGACGATCCGTTGACGACCGTTCCGGTCACCTTCCGCCAAAGCGGAACGGACGCGAACAACCGGTTGCGTCTGAACCTCGGCGCGGCGTATGTCCAGGATCAGATCGATCTCGGCCGGTTCGTGCAGGTCGTCGCCGGCATCCGTTACGACTATTTCGACCTGACATACAACAACAACCGTACCGGCGATAGTCTGCGGCGGATAGACCGGCTCGCGTCGCCCCGGTTCGGCGTCGTCGTCAAACCGGTCGAACGCCTTTCGCTTTACGGAAGCTACAGCGTCTCGTTTCTGCCGAGTTCGGGCGATCAGTTCGCCTCGCTGACGACGGTCACGCAGCAGGTGAAGCCCGAGCAGTTCACGAATTACGAAGCGGGCGTAAAATACGACGTTTCTCGGAATCTTTCGTTCACGGCGGCCGTCTACCGGCTCGACCGGACCAACACCCGCGCGACCGATCCGAACGACCCGACGGCGATCATCCAGACGGGCAGCCAGCGGACGAACGGCTTCGAAGCCGGCGTGACGGGAAACCTGACGCGGCGCTGGAGCGTCTCGGGCGGATATGCTTTCCAGGACGCGTTCATTTCGAGTTCAACGACCTCCGCAGTTGCCGGAAAACAGGTCGCGCAGGTACCGCACCAGACATTCTCGGTCTGGAACAAATACCGGATAACGTCACGATTCGGAGCCGGCGTCGGACTGTCAGGACGAACCGGAATGTTCGCCGCCTCCGACAACACGACGCGCCTGCCGGGCTTCGTCCGAACCGACGCGGCGCTCTATTACGTCCTCGGCGAACACTGGAAATTGCAGGCGAATATCGACAACCTCTTCGACGTTCGCTACTTCGCCAATGCCGACGGCAACAACAGCGTGTCGCCGGGCGCACCTCGCATGGTGAAGATCGGCGTGACCGCAAGATTCTGACGGAAGCATGCGCAAGCGACCACGTTTGGTGATAAATTGTTTGCGTCATGTCCATTCTCATCGCCGAGGACAACGAGGCGCAGCGGAAATACGTTTCGGCCCTGATCGAACGGAATTTCCCTGATTCGCTCCCGGTCATCGAAGCCGCGGACGGAGCCGCCGCCGTCCGCGCGGCCCTCGACGGAAAACCGCGCCTCTGCATTCTCGACATTCAGATGCCCGAGATCTCGGGCGTCAAGGCGGCGCGGTCGATCTGGAAAGAACTGCCCGAGACGCGGATCGTCTTTTGGACCCAGTTTCCGCATGAGATCTACATCAACGAGATCCGCAAGATCGTGCGCTCGTTCGATCCGCCGCCGACCTACGGATTCATCCACAAGAACAATCCCGAAGCGAGGTTCCTGAGATTCGTCGCGGCCGTTCTCGAGGATGGCGCCGACATGATCGACCCGGCTTTCAAGGACTCATTCCAACGGCCGCTGCTGACCGAGTTCGAGGCTGAAGCGCTACGTTATCTCGCGCTCGGACTCTCGAACTGGGCGATCGCGCGCAAATGCAGCCTGACCCAACGCGGCGTCGAAAGCCGGCTCGCCGCGCTCTACGAAAAACTCTTACCCGAACATTCCGGCGGGACCGACGCCGAAGCGTTCGACAAACTCGCCTTCAATCCACGCACGCGGGCTTTCTTCGAGGCGCTGATGCGCGGATTGATCAATGCCGACGAACTCTCGGCGGCCGATGCCGAACTGCGCGTCTGGATCGAACGCGAACGACTCCGATACGGCGATCACGAATGAGATCAACCCTCAGCCAATGCCGAACCGAACCGCCGCGCCTGGTCGCCGCGATGTTCATTCTTGTGGCGGCGTTGGCAGCGGTTGCCCAGGACCGCGATTCGAGACCTTTCGATCCGTCGCTCAACTTCCACAAATGGGGCGCGGTAACGATCTTCAACGGTATGCCCTCGGACAACGTTCGGGCGATCGCGCAAACTGCCGACGGCATGATCTGGTTCGGGACCGACAACGGACTCGTGAAATTCGACGGACGCCGCGTCCAGATCGTTCCGCTCGACCGTGCGATCCGCGTCTTGAGCCTCGAAGCAACCGCCGACGGCGGTCTTTGGATCGGCACCGACAACGGTGTTTTCCGGATCGGCGATGGCCCGCTGCAACCGATCGAACCGACCCGCGGCTATACGATCACCGACATTCTGATCGACAAGGTCGTTTATCTGTTGACCGACGAGGGCATCATTCTGACGTTCGACAACGGCCTGATGCAGCAGATCCCGGCCGCGCCGCTGGTCAACGCCGACGGCCATGCGACGCGCCTGAACTCGATCGTGCGGATCGGCGAACGCATCATCGTGGCGACCGAAGGGAACGGCGTTTTCGAACTCAACGGCGATCGGCTCGAAGCGGTCCGCGGACAGTCGGGGACGCCGTTCGTCGGAGCGATCCTCGGAACCGCCGGCGGAGTCTTCGTCGGTTCGGCCGCGAAACGCGACGGACAGGGATTGTCCTTCGGGTCCGATCCGGAATCGCAGCAGCGCATCGCCGTCGCCACCGGAAACGTCTCCGCGCTGACGGCGACGACCGACGGCGTCATCTGGGCGGCAACGGACCGCAACGGCATTTTCCGGTTCGACGCCGAACGGAACGCCGACCATCTGTCGTTCGAAAGCACGGCTGGCGGCCTTCGATCGAACACCGTCTTTACGCTGTTCACCGATCGCGAAGGCGTCATCTGGGCCGGAACCGATCGCGGCGCCTGCCGTTACGATCCGGCCAGCCCAACCGTCATCAAATTCTCCGACGACCCGAATTCAAACTTCGTCCGCGACCTGCTCCCGTGGCAGAACGGCGGGGTTTACGTCGCCACGAACAAGGGAATCTACTTCGTGCTCGGACGCGGCGTCACCGAGGAATCGCGTTGGAGCGGCAAACAGGTTTACGGCCTGAACTGGTTTGAGATCCCGGGCGTGCTCGCTTCGACGCCGACCGGCGTTTTCGACGTCAACACGGGACGCCAGATCCTGAAAGGCGATGCCCGGTCGGTCGTTTTGATGGACAATTCGATCGTCGCCGCGACCATCGACCGCGGTCTCGTCGCCGACCGGCCCGACATCAGTCTTCCCGCTGTCGATTCGCCGGTTTCTTTGTTGCAGCAAGCAAACTCGATCTGGATCGGAACGGTCAATAACGGGGTTTTTTCATACGACGGCCTCGCGATGAAAGAGTTGGACGATCTCGCCGCGCTGCGCGGCACCGTCGTTCGGAAGATCGTCGCGGGCAAGGACGGAAAGGTCTATTTCGCCTGCGAGAACGGACTTTATGTCCGCGACGACAAGGCGTTGACAAAGGTGCTTTCAGACATGGTGGTGCGCGATGTCGCGGTGATCGACAACGACATTTGGGCGGCGACCGTCGGGAACGGCCTGATCCACATTCGCGATGACAAGGACCTCGGACGGCTTTACGCGCGGCTCGGAACCGAGAACGGGATCCCGTCCGAACAGGCGTTTGCCGTTGATATCGTCGGCGGCAAGGTCGTCGTCGGCACGAGCCGCGGCATGGCGACGTACGAACCGCGCAACGTTCCGCCGTCGGTCGTCGTCTCACGCGTTCTCAGCCAACGGCTCCACAGCGCAGCCGAGATCGCCGGCACGATCGAGCTTGAATATCCGCAAAACTCGCTGCTCGTCGAGGTTGCAGGACTCAGCAGCCGCACTTTTCCGGACCAGTTTCAGTACGCGTTCGCTTTGAAAGACAGCGGCGGGAAAGTTCTTGAGCGACGCCTGACCTCCGATCCGCAATTCGCGCCGGCCAATCTCGGCGCCGGAACCTATGTCATCGAGGCGCAGGCGATCGGCCGCGATCTTCGGGCGTCGGATCCGATCAGCGTGCGTTTCGTGGTCGCCCGCGCGCCGTTCCCGAAAACGGCGGCGGCGCTCGCGCTGCTTCTGACGGTCGCGCTCGTCGGACTCGGCTGGGCGCTGATCGAACGCCGGCGGCTTTCCGTGCGCAACCGCGAACTGCGAGACGCGCGGTTCGATCTGGCGAGCGAGGCCGAACGCGAACGCAGCCGCATCGCGCGCGATCTCCACGACCAAACGCTTGCGGATCTGCGCAAGCTGATGCTCATGTCGGACACGCTTCCGGCCGACACGCACGATCTCCGATCCGAGATCGAGAACGTTTCGACCGAGATCCGCCGGATCTGCGAGGACCTCAGTCCGTCGTTGCTTCAGAATGCCGGATTGTCGGCGGCGCTCGAGTTCCTGCTCCACGGCGCGAAACCCAAAT
The DNA here is from genome assembly GCA_029777145.1 of Acidobacteriota bacterium. The sequence continues at coordinate 7,822 of JAKOSS010000526.1, forward strand.
TCGAGTTCCGATCCGATCCCGAACTCGACGAAAAATGCGGCTTCGAACCGAACGTCGAGATGCAGATCTACCGCATCGCACAGGAGATCGTCTCGAACATCAGGCAGCACTCGACCGCCGATTCGATCGCCATGGAAGCCGGTGTCAACGGCGGCGCGTTCGAACTTGTCGTCCGCGATCGCGGACAGGCTTACGATCCGGACGGCGGACGCGCGGACGGCCGCGGGATCGCCAACATCAGGGCCCGCGCGGAATTGATCGACGCTCATGTCGATTGGTGCCGCGAAGGCGACGAAAACATATTTGGGTTAACCAAACCCGTGACTGTGGAAATCCACGGCGACGCATCGTAGATTGACCCGTACACAGCCGCGGCCGGGACAATGATAATCGTGTCAATGACCTTATCGATCCGCAAATCCGCCATTCTCATCGCCGCCGTAGCCGTCGTCTGCCTCGGCGTTTACGAGGTTCTGCGCATCCGGAAGCTCGTCGGCGATTCCCTTTTGGAAGAATCCGCGCGGACAAAATACAAAAATGCGGTCGCCTTCGAACTGACCGACCTCACTCCTCACCTGAACGATCAGGTCACGCTGATCCAAACCGTTTCCGAAACGCGCGCACTGGCGACGTTCCGCGGCTCGGTGTTTGCCGCGACGAGCGGCGGACTCGTCGAATACGGCGCCGACGGACGACTCAAGAAGCACTATTCGGTGCTCGACGGATTGCCCGAGAGCGATCTCACGGCGCTCGGAGTATTCCGCGACACGCTTTTTGTCGGCACGCGCTCGAAAGGGATCGTCGCGTTCGACGGAAACGCCTTTCGCCTTTATCGCTTCACCGATCGCAACGCGCAGGCGATCAACGCCTTTCTGCCAACGCCCGGCGAGCTCTTTATCGGAACTTTCGACGGCGGATTGCTCTCGTTCGACGGCGCGAAGTTCTTCGAATACGCGACCGACGACGGCCCGATCAAAGGCGTGACGTCGATCGCGGGCGACGAGTCGGAACTGATCGTCGCGACATTCGCCAACGGACTTTGGCTTCGCGACGCAAGTCGCTGGACGCATTACACGACCGCCGAAGGGTTGCCCTCGAACCGTGTCGTTTCGGCGTTCAGCCGCGACGGCAAGACCTACGCGGCGACCGATCTCGGGCTCGCGCGGCTGGACGGCGAAGGGTTCGGAACGCTCGCCCGTCTCGCGAACGTGACATCGGCCGCGCTGCGCGGCGACGAGATTCTTCTGTCGACCGAAACCGGCGGCGTGTTTTCGGTCGGACGTTCCGCGAACCAGATCGCGGCCACTTCGGCGCCGACCGGAAACGCCCGATTCGCCGTCGCCGACGGAACGCTGTTCCTGATCTCGGATGCCGGGATCGCGAGCCTCGACGGTTCGCGTCTCCGCAGTTTCACCGAGCGCGACGACAACGCGCTCTCGAACAATTTCGTCTCGGCCGTCGCCTCCGACCGCAACGATGTCCTGTGGCTCGGAACCTTCCGCGGCGGGATCGACGTTCTCAACTTCGAGGGGCGAAAACTGTCGCACATCGAAAACGTCGACGTCCGCGAGATCAACTTCATAAACGCCGGCGGCACCGTCCGCGCCGCGACGTCGAAGGGATTGATCGAGTTCGGTTCGGGCTTCAAGCCGACCAACGTCACCGCGGACAAGTCGTTGCCGAGCCGGTCGGTGACGCATTTCTCGGGCGATTTCGTCGCCACTTCAAAAGGCCTCGCACGCCGTCAGAAAGGTGAATTCGAGCTCATGACGGTGCAGAACGGACTGCCGTCGAACTCGACCTACACAACGCTCCAATCCGGCGGAAAGACGTTCGTCGGAACGCTGAGCGGACTCGCCGAGATCGCCGGCGGACGCGTTGAGCGCGTCTTCAAGGATTCGAATTCGAATCTCGATACAAACTGGGTCACGGCGCTCGCCGAGGTCCGCGGCCGGATCTTCATCGGAACATACGGCGGCGGCATCTTTGAACTCTTGCCGTCCGGCGAGATCCGATCGTTCCGCGCCGAGACCGGAAAATTCGTCGTCAACCCGAACGCGCTCGCCACCGACGGCCGGCGGCTTTTTGCCGGCACGCTCGACGGCCTTCGCGTTCTCGATCTCGAAACGCAGGAATGGAAGCGGATCGCCGACGTCCTGCCTTCGGAAACCGTAATGAGCGTCGCCGCCGCGAACGACGGGATCGTCGTCGGAACCGCCGGCGGCGCGGCGCGCATCCGTGCCAAATACTTCGAAACGCTATGAAACGCGCTATCGTCAGCCTACTTTTGATCGCCAGTTTCGCCACCGGCGGATTTACGCAGTCGGGCACGTTGATCCCGACCGACGCCGACCGGCCGGATCCGAATGTTCTCGCGCTCGCGAAGATGGACGTCCAGGTTTTCATCGACAACAACCGCGCGACGGTCAGGATCGTCCAGATCTTCGAGAACAAGACCGAGCGGACGCTCGAGGGCCAGTACATCTTCGCGCTGCCCCGCGAGTCGGGCGTCTCGGATTTTGCGGTTTGGGAGAACACGCAGCGGATCCCCGGCGTGATGCTCGAAAAACGCCGCGCGAACGCGCTTTACGAATCGATCAAGAATCAGGAGATCGATCCCGGAATTCTGCAATCGACCGACGAGAACGACACCGAAAGCGGCTTTTCGGCGAAGATCTTCCCGATCAACGCCTACGGCACGAAGCGGCTCGAACTCGAATACACCGAAGACCTCGCGATCGACGATCTCGTGTCGCGCATCACCATCCCGCTCAAACCGAACGAGGGCGAAAGCCAGCGCGTCGGGGATTTCAGACTTCGGATCCATGTCGCGAGCGAGCACGCGATCGCGCCGTCCGACGCCAAACTCAAAGCGTATCCGCTCAAGCTCAACACCGTCTCGCCGAACGAATTCACCGGCGAATTCAGCGCGACGAATTTCAATCTGTCGGACGATTTCGATTTCGCGTTCACGTCCGCGGTCAGCGCGGATGAACTCGGCGTCGTCGCCTATCGCGCGCCGGAACGGATCACCGCCTACGATCTCCGCGATCCGCGGACGGCGGACACGAACGCCGACGGATTCTTCCAGGCGCAGGCGATCTTCGCCAAACGCGCCGAAGGCCCGCGTCCGCCGAAACGCCTCGCGATCTTTCTCGACACCTCGCTTTCGATGTACGGCGAAAAGATCAAGAACGGCGTCGAAGCGCTCGATTTCTTCCTTCATTCCCTCAAAGCCGACGACCAGTTCACGCTGACGCTCTTCAACGACGACAC
>JAKOSS010000527.1 GCA_029777145.1 Acidobacteriota bacterium
ACCCTATAATCGTTTCCGGTTATCGGTCATTAAGTCCATTTAATAGGAGGAGAGCCTGAGTGACGCCGCCGGAAGCCGTCATGTCTCACATCAGCCCGTTGACGAGAGTCTCAACGACGGGGGAGTTGTATACGCGGCGACCCGAGGTTGAAGGCCAGCTCCAGGATCTCGCCCGAAACGGGTTCGCGTTCGATCTGAATGCGTTGAACAACCGGGACCGGGATTCAGATGGATATCTCTATGACGAAACGCTCGTTTACCTCTTTCGCCGAGCGGTTGCTATCGATGATTCGACCATCGAGCCTCTCTACACCGAGATCAACCGCCGCACGATGCTCAAATTGCGCAAGATCCAGCGCGACTATTTCGAATCAGATCCGAACGCATTCGAAGAGTTCAGTGAAGATGTCTGTGGACGACTTCTCCGGAAATTGCTGGATATTGGCTCGAATTCCGCTGATTTTGCTCAGGTGATGTTCGGACGTTACGTCGTCAGGCTTGGGATGGACGTCATCAAGAAAATGAAACGCAGCATTGTTATCGAAGTGTTGGAGCCGCTCGAGGGCGGAGGAGATCCGATCGATCTGCTTTTCGCCGCGAACGATCTCCCCGAAATCGACCGGATTCTAATCGGCGAGGCATTGTCCGAATTGCGGCCTCAGGTAAGAAGGGCGGCGATACTTCGTTTTACATACGGTTTGCCCGTCGAGACAAACCCACCATCCGCGTGGAGTGTCAGCGTCCAAATGAAGGTGACCGGGCGAACTGTGCGGAACTGGCTTCGTGAGGCTGTTCAGGTCCTCGCTGAATTCGAGGGATTAGTGTGATGGGAAATCTACTGCACCTTCTGAACTCTCAAAATAACGACGTCGCCGACGTTCTGGAGAGTTACGCAATTGCGGCGTCGGGCCGAAATGATTTCAACATCCTGAAGGAATGGGTCGAAAGGTATCCGCAGTTTGCTGAAGAGCTTATTGAATTTGCGGCCGAATGTACGATTGATGACCGAACGCCGGATCAACCGGTGTCTGCGGAGTTGGAGAGAATCGATCGTGATGCCGCGCGTGCGCGACTTTCGGTCGCACTGCACAATCGTCGCGACGTCCAGCCGATCACGAGCCTTATCGGTCTTGCGAAGAAAGAGCGACGCTCAATGCAATCATTTGCCGCCGCCGCGGGCCTGAGCGTTTCGCTCCTGATGCATCTTGAGAGACGACGCGTCGAGTTCGCGTCTATTCCGGGACAATTGGTGCGACGCCTCGCCGAACTGCTGTCGGTCGGCGATGAAGCCGTCGCGGAATTCCTGCGGCTCGGGCCCGATCGCGCGCCGGAGATGAGCTACAAGGCAGACCTTATGCCGCTCCCGGTTGTTCAGAAAAGCTTCGCCGATGTCGTTCGCGAGGATCAGATGCTCTCACGGGAACAAAAGTTAGAATTGCTCAATCTGGCGGACGAATAGGTTCGCCGACGCTCACGCTTATGACACGTTGGGAAGCGATCCGCGAGAATGCGTGGAACGTCAGACAACTCCTTGCCGAAAAACGCGGGATCGCCGTCACCGAAACCCGCGACCCGCAACATATTGCCGAAACTGCAGCCGATCTTCTTGGTCTGACGGCGCTTCCTGAACATCCCGATTCCACGCTTCTCCAAGGTGCTCAAGCCGTCCTCGACGCCGAATTCATCTACTTCGACAATTCGCTCCCCGACTGGAAGAAAGCGTTCGCGATCGCCCACGAGATCGGGCACGCACGTATCCACGCCCGAAGCGCCGTCTGCGACTCGTCCGCGATCGAATCTGAAGGAATTTCCGAGGATTCCGACTCAAGCGCTGAAAAGGCCGTCGGCTATGGTGCAGCGGAGTTGCGCGAGCGTGAGGCGAATCTCTTCGCACTTGAACTGCTGCTTCCGCGCGACGCGGTCGGCGCTTCGTTCAACTCGTCGAATTGCGTCGCGGATGCACTTGCCGCGGGAGTGAGTTTTGAGATCTTTTCCGGCCAGCTTCTCCACGCCTTGCTCGTGCCGGAACATCAACCGAAGGCGGCTTCGGGAAACAATCCGGAACCTGACGACAGCCAACGTGCGGCGTCCGAGCATCGCGGGTCCGCATTGTTGGTGAGCGCCGGTCCCGGAACCGGAAAGACGCAGACGCTCTGTTCGCGGATCTCTTTCCTGTTGAAGAAAGGCGTCGATCCCAAACGGATCCTAGCGCTGACGTTCTCGAACAAAGCCGCGGAAGAAATGCGCGAACGCGTCGCATCCGCCCATCCCGAGGAGGCGAAGGTGATGGAGATCATGACCTTCCACGCTTTCGGCCTGAATCTCCTTCGCCAGTTCTGGGAACGCGCCGAACTCGATCCGCATTCACGCCTTGTCGACAAGATCGACGCCCTGATGCATCTCGAAGCAAACCTGGCCAGGCTTGGATTCCGACGCTATCTGCAGATTCGCGAACCGACCCGACCATTGCCCGAAATACTCGCCGCGATCTCGCGCGCGAAGGACGAGTTGTGCGGTCCCGAACAATTCGCCAAACTCGCCCGACAGCAACTTGCGGCAGCGGACGCGAGCGGCGACGAAAAGGCGATCTCCAAAGCCGAGAAGGCTGTCGAAACGGCCAACGTATATCGCTTCTACCAAGCGTGGCTCGACGACGGGAAAATGCTCGATTTCGGCGATCTGATCTTTCGCGCCGTCAGGCTTTTGCGCGAAGATCCTGGGGTCAATAAAGCGGTCGCCGGGCGTTACGACGAGATTCTCGTTGACGAGTTTCAGGACGTCAACCGCGCCTCGGGACTGCTGCTGAAGGAGATCGCCGGCGACGGAAAAGGTCTATGGGCGGTCGGCGACACGCGGCAATCAATCTACCGGTGGCGCGGCGCGTCCCCGTCGAACATCGGCGAGTTCGGCACCGATTATGCGGGCTCGCAAACGAAATCGCTCGCGGTCAATTACCGTTCGTTGCCGGCGATCGTCGAGATCTTTTCCGAGTTCGCCGGGCAGATGATCTGTGCCGGAGCCAATGTGTTCCACGATTGGGAAGCGAACCGAAATGATGCGGAATCCGACATTCGATTGACCGTCGCGTCCGGGATCGGGGGCGAGGTGCGGTCGGTCGCGGACGTGATCAAGAAACATCAAGAAGAGGGTATCGCATGGCGTGACCAGGCGGTGATCTGCCGGACGCACCGGCAGCTTGTTGAGATGTCGGAAGGGCTGACCCGGCTGGAAGTCCCGGTGTTCTATCTCGGCGATGTCTTCGAGAGATCCAAGATCCGCGACCTCCTGAGTCTGCTCGATCTTTCGATCCGCAATCACGGACACGCCTTGGTGCGCGTCGCTCAGTTTCCGGAATACGCGATTCCGACGGCGGACGTCATACGGGTCGTTGAAGAAGCGCGTTCACGAGACGGGGGCTTTCGCGCGGTGCTTGCCGACACGGAATTCGAAGCGAAACTGTCAGAGCGAGCGCATCCGGGTTGGCGCCGGGTGAGAGCGCATTTGGACAGTCTCGACAGTACCGCGACGGTTTTCGAGTTCCTCGTCCGATATCTTTTTACGGAATCAGATTATCTGAGGCCGCTTCTGGCGGACGATTCCGTTCCGAACGTGACTTCGAGGATTGCGATCTACCAGTTCGCGAGATTCGCCGAATCGATGTCGCGTCGGATCGAGGAGCGCGGACCCGAAGCGCTCAAGCGATGTCTGCGTTACGTGCGCCGGGTCGCCTGGTTCCGCGAGGACAAGGACCTTGCGCAGATACCGGACGCCGCCGCCGGGCTCGACGCCGTCCGGCTCCTGACCGTGCACGGGGCGAAAGGATTGGAGTTCGTTTCGGTCAACCTTCCGTACCTCGGTGCCGGAAAGTTTCCATACAAGGGCGGCGGAGTACCTCCTTTTCCCGACGGGTTGGTCGCCGCTACCCGGGATTGCAAAGATGAAGAGGAGGAATGCCTCTTTTTTGTCGCGCTATCGCGGGCGCGCGACCATCTGCATCTTTCGCGATCAACAACGTATGGGGCAACGAATAGCAACCCTTCACCGTTCTTGATCCAACTGCGAGATGTCCTTCCGAAGGCGACAGAATGCGGTACCGATGCCGATCCGGATCCTCCCGGAGTGGAGATTCGCGCGCGGGACACCTTCTATGCCCCCGAACTCGAGAAATATCAGCGGTGTCCCCGAGTCTATTACTATACCGGCGTTCGCGGCATGAAAGGGGAAGACGACGAGTCGGTTTACCTTGCATTTCACAGTATGCTGCTCAAGGCGATCAGAGAGGCGCGGGAGTTGCCCGGCACGTCGCTTGAAAGGTTCGAAGAACTATGGAGCGAATCGGAGTTCGGCGGTCACACGTACGGTGAGATTTACCGGGCGGTGGCCGACGAGATACTCACAAGACCGGAAGCTGTTGCGGGAGAGTTGTTGGAAAGGACCTTCGAAGTGAAGATCGGAGACGTGTCGGTCAGGGTTTCGGTCGATGAAGTCACGCAGCAATCAGGATCGGTTGTGATCAAGCGGTTAAAGACCGGGAAGAAGCCAACGAAACCGAGGGATGACCGTGATGCTCTGATCGTGGCCGGAGCGCACGCGGCATTTCCGGGGAAGATTATCGAATACCGGAAGGTCTATCTTTCCAGTGGTGAAGAGGTAGATCCCGAGGTTACACCCAGATTCTCAACAGGCGCGCTCGGTCGTTTCGAAGAAGCGATCGCCGGCATTCGAGACGGCAAGTTCCCCGCGAAGGTCGACGATCAGCGCTGCCCCAATTGCCCTCATTATTTTTACTGCCCCTCCGGCGAATAAACGTCTCCAAAATAGTTTTCAATTCCGTTTCCGGTTTCGTCCGTTCCGTTCCATTTAAATAGACAGGAGGGAACAAAACGATGATGCAAAGGAAACGGAGCTTCTCGGAAACAGTCCGCAATCTTGAAACAAAAAACTCGGAACGGCTGATGAGGAAGGCGCGACGCGCGAACCGGATCGCGAAATCGCTGCGCGGAGCGGGACGCCGCCTGGCATATTCGGTCAAGAGCTCGGCACTTGTTGCATTGGCAACCAAACTGCCCGCCAAATCGCGCGTCCGGTCCGACAACGTGATCATGGACTTCGTAGTCGTCGAGCTGAAACAGGGAAAAGGCGGTCTCCATTGTCCGGCGAAGCTCTTCTAAGCAAGTGATTACTTTCGCGGAGACGCAGAGGTTATCAGAAAGGTCGGAGCAGGGACCGTTTATCAGAAAACTCTGCGACGTTGCGCCTCCGCGGTGAAGTTTCCGGAAGCTATCCGCAATCCCAAATCCCCATTCCCAAATGGAGAGGCCGCCTGAAGGCGGAACTCCAAACTCGGAACTCCGAACCCGGAACTCCGAACATCCGCAATCCCACATCCCACATCCCAAATCCAGCATCCCCAATCCCAAATGGAAAAGCCGCCTGAAGGCGGAACTCCAAACCCGGAACTCCAAACCCGGAACTCCAAACATCCCAAATCCCAAATCCCCAATCCCAAATGGAGAGGCCGCCTGAAGGCGGAACTCCAAACCCGGAACTCCAAACATCCCAAATCCCACATCCCAAATCCCACATCCCCAATCCCACATGCCTTGGCCCTTTCCGTCCGTCTTTCTTGCGATTACTTGAGGACAATTTCTGTCCTTCAAACACACTGCTATGAAATTCAAATTTTTGAGGATCGCTGGGCTGATTGCGGCCCTTGTCGTAACGGTCGGGATCGCCGCGGGAGAAACGCCGCTGTGGACGTATTCCGGCGCGAAATGGTACGCCATGATGGAGACGGGCAACGTCATGGTCGGATTGGAAAAGGGCATCACGATGCTCGACGGAAAGACCGGCGAGAAGATCTGGGAACGCGCCGATCTGAGCGGTATCAAGGAAGACGAGTTCACCGAACTTTCGGGGACGCCGCTGCTTCTGATTGCCGACAATTCCGGCACATTTTCGCGCAAGACAAAGACCTACGCGCTCGATACGCTGACCGGAAAAACCGTCTGGGAGACCGAAAAGATGATCGGCTACACGGCGCAGGTCTCGCCGGTTTACAGTCGCGATATGATCGTTTTCCTGACGATCAAGGACAACCGCATCACCAAGGATAAGCCGGACATCTTCGCGCTGAAGCTTTCGACCGGCGAACTTCTCTGGCAGAACGAATACACGGAAAAGGTCGATCTCTACGGCAAGATCAAGAAGGGCCGGAGCGGCGCCGCGGGCATGCTGTTCGGGTCGGGAAACACCGCCTCCGACCGCTTCGACCTGCACGGGGAGAATCCGCCGATCTTCGACGGCGATTCGATGTACATGACGTACGCCGGACTTCATCGGTTCAACCTCGACGACGGAAAGCTCGTTTGGAAAACGATCTATGACGTGACCGACGGTTCGCTGACGAACACGAACGGCGAGGCGATCATCGACGGCGATGTGATCTACACCTCGGCGAACAATATCATCCGTGCGATCAACAAATCGGACGGCGCGATCAAGTGGCAGACCAAGGACTACGGCAAGGGCGGGATCGCCGAAATGCAGATGTGGGGCGACACGATCTACGGCCGCCTCGGCGGGCAATTCTTCTCGGCGAAGAAGGGCGAATACCTGCGCAAATCGCCGATCGGCGTGGTCGCGATCAACAAGAACGACGGCTCCGAACAGTGGATCTACACCGGCGCGAAGGAGTCGATCACGAACATGGTCGTGCTGCAGGACCAGAACATTCTCATGATCGGCGACGAGAAGAACCTGATCGGACTCGATCTTTCGAGCCAGGGCAAGGTCAAAGAAGCCTACAAGATCCCGCTCAAGTTCAAGATCAACGTCGGCGCGGCGGCGACGGCGGCGAAGATCGCGAAGATCGGTTTCGGCGGACTCAAAGGTCTCGGATCGAAAGGCGCGGACACGACCGACGAACCGGTGGCGCTGATCCGTCAGGAGAACGGCACGGTTGTCGCGCGCGGCAAGCAGCACCTGCTTGGATTCGATCCGGCATCGCGCCAGATCGTCTGGTCGGCGAAATTCGACGCACCGAACGTCAATGGCTGGCAGACGTTTGTCATGACGGCGATCACCGTCGCGGTCGCCGCGCTCTCGCAGGCGAACAAGGAAATGGCTGC
>JAKOSS010000528.1 GCA_029777145.1 Acidobacteriota bacterium
GTCCAGATGGACATCAAGCGATTGATGGACGTCGGTTGCTATCGCGGGCTTCGCCATCGCCGCAGCCTTCCGGTTCGCGGCCAGCGGACCTCGACCAACGCCCGGACGCGGAAAGGTCCCCGCAAGGCAGCGGTTGCCAAGAAGAAGGCGCCCGGCAAGAAATAGGAATTTTGTGAGTTGTGACGGCAACGGGTCGGCGATGAATTTCGGTCGACTGCGTTCCCCTCACGTCTCACCGCTTACTGACATTTATGGCAAAAGCACCAGCAAAAGGAAAAAGGGTTTTCAAGAAGAAAGAGAAGAAGAACATTCCGGTCGGTATCGTTCATATCTCGGCTTCGTTCAACAACACGCTGATCTCTATCACGGACGCTCAGGGCAACCTGGTCGCGCAGTCCTCGGCCGGTGCCAAGGGCTTTCGCGGTTCGCGTAAGGGAACGCCGTTCGCGGCGCAGCAGGCGGCGCAGGACGTTGCCCGCAAGGCGTTGGACGCCGGAATGCGCGAGGCCGAGGTGAGGGTCAAAGGACCCGGCGGCGGCCGCGAATCTGCGATCCGAGCGATCAATCAGGCGGGCATCCGCGTGACATCGATCCGCGATACGACGCCGATCCCGCACAACGGATGCCGCCCGCCGAAGCGTCGGCGCGTCTGATCCCGGGATTGTTCTTACCGGGACACGACGGACGTGTTCCCGGCATTGATCTTTCTTAAATCCATTCATTATCGAAAGGACGAAGGGGGGCGAACGCTTCCCGTAAACTTTTCCGAAACGCGATCCTGATGGTCCGGCCGTCAGCGGCGGGCCGCAAACGGGATCTCGGAGTCGGAGGCAACAAACAAGAGGAATATGGCTAGATACAGAGATGCGGTGTGCCGACTGTGCCGCCGCGAAGGTGCAAAATTGTTTTTGAAAGGCGACCGGTGCTTCAAACCGTCGTGCGCCATCGAGAAGCGCGGAACGAATCCGCCGGGACAGCATGGCGGCGCGCGCCGCAAGATGCCGTCCGGTTACGGCCAGCAGCTTCGCGAGAAACAAAAAGTGAAGCGGATCTATTTCATCCTCGAAAAGCAGTTCCGCAATTATTTCGAAAAGGCGCTTCGCCAGAAAGGGGTCACCGGTGAAAACCTGCTTTTCCTTCTGGAACGCCGCTTGGACAATGTCGTTTACCGTTCAGGTTTTTCGACCTCGCGTCGGCAGGCACGCCAACTCGTCAACCACGGACACATTCTGGTCAACGACCGCAAAGTTGACATTCCTTCGTTTCAGGTAAAAGTTGGAGACGTCGTCAGCGTCAAAGATAACAGCTCCAAGAACGTTCACGTTGAAGGTGCATGGCAGACCGCTGTCGGTCGCGGCCGTCCGAATTGGATCTCGGCCGCCGACAAGGATCTGAGCGTCTCGATCTCGGCGCTGCCGAAACGCGAGGACATCGACGCGGGCATTAACGAACAGCTGATTGTCGAGCTTTACAGTAAGTAACTTCTAGTCTGGGGTTTCGGGTCGCCGGCCGATTGCTGATGCAGCGTGCGCGGCGCCCGGATCCCGGACTGCAGACTTTTTAAAAGATATGACACAAAA
>JAKOSS010000529.1 GCA_029777145.1 Acidobacteriota bacterium
CTTCGCGCCGCGTTCATGCTGTCGCGCGTTGAAATAGAATTCACCCGACTCGATATCGTCGGGGACGCCGGCCATCCGTTGAATCCTTTCGAGCTGACGATTCTCCTGACCCTTGATGTCGCGCGCCGCAGCTTTGCGGTAGCCGCGCGGATCGGCGATCGTCCAACCGGTGAAGGCCTTCGCGACCTCGATGATGTCCTGCTGGGTGTATCCGCCGTCGACGCCGAGCGTGTGCAATTCCATCAATTCGCGGGCGTAATTCTCGTTCAGGCCGCGCTGCTGACGCTGTTGCTGCTGTTGCTGCGGCATCTGGTTCGGATTGTCGCGCATCTGGCGCAGCCGGGCGTCGATCTGTTCATCGGTCGCGCCGGTCCGGCGTTTGATCTGCTCGCGCTGCTGCGGGGTGATCGTCCCGTTGCGCATGATCTGCTGCATCTGGCGATTGTTTCCGCCGCCTCCGCCGCCGCGCAGATTCGTGTTCGCGTTCGGAGAGACGTTCTCGAAGTTGTCGAGGTAGAAAAGCATCGCCGGATGCTGCGCCGTGCCGATAACGAGATCCTTGAAATTCCCGAGCGCGTTCTTGCGGATGACATCGCGTTCGTACGACGGAATGTACCAGCGGACGGCGGCCTTTCCGGCGTAAACGTTGAAGTGGTTCTGCCAGAAATCGACCATCACTTCCTGCAGCTGGCGCTCTGAGTAAACGGCACGCAGGACGCGGTTCGCGGTGATCTGCGGAACGAGCTGTCCGGCCGGGCGAAGATCGTATTTCTGATAGTATTCGCGCAGTTTCTGCTGGCGTTCGCGCCGCTGCTGATCGGTCATCTCCTCGTTGTTCGCCGCCTGATTCTGCTGATTCGCGGGCCCGTCGAGCATCCGGAGAAGCGCTCCCGGGTTCGGATACTTCGCAAAGACCTCCGAGGTCGTCATGTTGAACACCTCGAGATTCCTGACCTTCGATTCCGCGACGCTGTCCGGGATCGCCGACGAGTTCAGTTGGCTCTCGACGTACTTTTGCAGTCCCATCGCCTTGACCTTTTCAACGTCGCCCGGGCGCGCGCCGAAACCGAGCCGGTTCAGCACGTGCAGGATCTTCTGGTCCTCCGTCAGTGCTTTCCCTTTCGGATTACGGCCGTCGGCCGCGAAAACGAACATCGGAAGGGCCAGCAGACCGATCAGGAACATCGTGGTCACTTGGCGTGCAAAAGTATTATGACGTCTCATCTTGATTACCTCTTAACGTATGAATTCTAGCATGTCGTCTCTGACGAGTTAGGTGCTGGAAAGTTAGACGTGCCGCGAACCGCAAAAGCCGAAAAAGATCGAACATCACCGGAGTGCGTTTCTGTCCAAATCGGGCATTGCAATTGCTCCGTGGTCCTACGGACGCCTCAGACGACGATAAACGGGTAAATCCACCCGCGTCGCGATGCGAAATTTCACATGTCGTAACTAGTCCTATGAAAACGCACGTTGTTATCTTCGGATTTCTTGCCGTGGTGTTCGGCTCGTCGATCTTCGCGACCGCCCAAAGTGACCGCGTCAGCCGCGCCAATTTCGCGCTCGGCGTCGTTTTTCGCCTCGAGACGCTTCGGCAGACGGCAGAGGATGAGATCGCGGCTGCGGATCGCTCGGTCGAACGAGCCGAACGGACGATTTCGGATTCCCTGACGCTCGCCGCGGCAGCACTTGCGAAGGGGGACGAATCCGCCGCCGCGACCGCCGAGTCGGCAGCGACGACGGCACGTGCTGCACGCGATGGCGCCGCAAAGAACAAGGAATCTCTGCTCAGACTGCGCGGGCAAATAGACGCCGCGATCCGCGCCGCGAAGGAGAATCTCGGCCGTCAGCTTGCCGCCGACGAAAAGCCGGCAGCCTCGCTCTTTTCCAAGGTTCTTGGATCGGTCTTTATTCTGCGAAACGGGCGCGAGTCCGCATTTACCGACGATCCGATCCTGAAAGTCGGCGACACCATTCGGACCGCTCCCGATGGCCGCGCGCAGCTCGCGATCCTCGACGGCCGCGGGACGCTCGATGTTTCGGGTTCGAGCAAGCTTCGGCTCGAAACCGCTGCGGACGGGACCGAGACGATCGATCTTTCGACCGGCGCGATCCGCGTAACGGCGGAGCCGGAAAGCAGCTTTCTGAAAAATCTCGAATCGGTTATCGAGCGTTACAAGCGCGACACCGAGACGATCCGCGACGAATTCAAGCGACGCATCGTCGAATCGGTCTACAAACCGTACGCGAAGAAGCTTAACTGCCGGACGCCGACAGTCGTCCTCGCCGACCGCGGCACATCATTCATCGTCCGCATCGCCGAGGATCAAACCGAGATCGTCGTTTCCGACGGCTCGGTTGAGATCGAACACCGGATCAC
>JAKOSS010000530.1 GCA_029777145.1 Acidobacteriota bacterium
ACGAGATCCCGAATCCGGACGATCCTGAAGGAAAAGGGAAGCGCGTCTATTTTCCGCCTTCGACCGTCAACGTCGAGCGCGACGCGAAGGGAAAGATCGTCGCGGCGCGTTCGGCCGATGGAAAGGAATTGAGATCCGCGGTCGAGCGGATGTCGAAGTCGAAAGGGAACGGCGTCGATCCCGACGAGATGGTCGAGATCTACGGCGCCGACGCGGCGCGTCTGTTCGTCCTGTTCGCGGCACCCGTCGAGAACGAGCTGGTGTGGAACGAGGCCGGGATCGAAGGCGCGGTCAGATTTCTGCAGCGGGTTTGGCGATACGTCTACAAGTGGTCGGTGGTCGGTGGCCAGTGGCCGGCAACGAATCCGAATTCCGAAATCCCGAATCCCAAATGCGCCGCTTTGCTGCGCAAGACGCACCAGACGGTCAAGCGCGTCGGCGACGCGTTCGAGTCGCTTCAGTTCAACACACCGGTCGCGGCGCTGATGGAACTCTGCAACGCGCTCTACGATTTCGATGTCGAGCCCGAAACCGCGACCGACGAAGAACGCGCCGCGGTCCACGAGGCCTGCGAGGCGCTCGTCCTCATGCTGACGCCGTTTGCGCCGCACGCAGCTGAGGAGTTGTACTCTGTGCTTTGCGGCAACGACCGCGGCATCCTGGCGAACGGCGCACGATTCCCAAAATTCAACGCCGAACTCGCGAAAGAAGAGGCGATCGAGATCCCGGTCCAGGTCAACGGCAAACTGCGTTCTCGCGTGATGGCGTCGCCGGAAGCGGCAAACGCCGAACTCGAGGCGCTTGCACTTGCCGATCCGAAGGTCGGCGAATACACGGCCGGCAAGGAGATCGTGAAGATCGTTGTCGTTCCGAAACGGCTCGTCAACATCGTCGTCAGATAACGACGTCGACAATTCAATTCGGTCCGATCGCCCGTTCAGCGCGGGCGATCGTCGTCTGATGGCAAGCCGGAGATCATTTCGGGATCGTTGTGAAAAAACGTCCCCACGATTCAAGATTGTGCCGTGCCCGGTCGGGATCGGTCAGCAGCGTTTCCGCTCCTTTTTGAACCTCGCTTCCGCCTAGCGCCCCGCTCATTTTATCGGTGACCCTGGTGGCATCTTTCCACGGCTGGACCTGACGGTCGGCCTCGGTCTGAATGTCGCGGTTTCGGACCATTTTGTCGCGTTCCCGTTGCTTTTTGGTTCGTTTCTTTTTGGATGTGCTCGTGTTTTTCGTCTTCTGTGAGATCTCGGTCACACACTGGCTTCGTTTGATCGATATCAGTTTTTCGATCACGTACTTTTGAAATTCCTGAATCAAGTATTCCACAAAGTTTTTCTTGGCGTCCTTCACGCTGGTTGGAAGGAGCCCGTCGGCGTCGAACATATTCAGCGGATCGGCAAACGAATACGAGTAAAGATTCGAGTCATTCCCGTCGAAAAGCAGCGGATCCTTCGCGGTCCAACGGCCCGTTTCGGGATCGTAATCGCGGGCGCCGAAACGCACGAGTTTCGTCTGCGGGTCATAAAGCCCGCCGGCGAACCCAAATGGCTGGAAATTTGGGTTGGTGTCGAGCAGTACGACGCCGAATTCGTCGTAATCGATCCTTTGCGCGACGCTGCCGGTCGCGGCATCGACAACGAGGCGCACGCTTCCGACCTGATCGGTGATCAGGCGGTACGTCACGCCGTTCTTGACCATGTAGTCCGGAACGTTGCTGCTCGATCCGTAAACGAAGCGGCTGACGAGGTTGTTCGATCCATCGAGTTCGGCGACCGGCTCATTCTGATCCTGATACAAGAATCCCTGAAGCAGCGTGCCGTTTACCTTTTTGCCGATGCGCCGGTCCTGTCCGTCGATCACGTAATCGATCTGCGTTGCATCGGGAAGAGTGACGCTCCGCAGGTTCCCGAGGACGTCGTAGCCGTACTGCGTCGTCTGGCCGCTGATCGTCTTGCTTTGAAGCTCGCCGTTCAGCGTGTAGGCGTAGGTCGTATTCCCGTATTGCGTCAGACGGTCCTGGGCGTCGTAGGTCGCGGCCGTAACGCTGCCGCCGACATCAATGCTCGTCCGGTTGTCATTGCCGTCGTAGCTGTAGGAAACAAGTGGCTGTGGCGCGCCGTCGATCGTCACCGTCGTCAGTCTCCCGATCGAGTCGTAGCCGTAGTCATAGGTCGTCGTCGTGCCGCCGATCGATTCGATCTTCTGCGTGATGCGTCCGACCTTGTTGTAGGCAAAACTTGCGTCGTAAAGCGTCGCCGCACCGAACTTCGCGTTGTAGTTCGTCGTCTCGCCGAAGTCGTTGTAGGTAAAAGTGTCGGTGACGCCCGAGAGTGCTGTGCCTGTCAACAAACCGTTTGCCGCATTTCTGGAAAGTGAAATGCTGCCCGCGGCGACCATGTAATCGTCGTTGTCATACGCATAGTTAACAGTTTCAAGATCGTTGACGGATTGCGATATCACTCGGAAATTGTCGTCATAGGTCCGCGAGACGCTCCCGGCGACCGTGCCCGACCATGTTTCCCGGGTCGGCAGAACACCGTCGTATTGATACGCCAGCGCGCCGCCGCCCGGTGCGGTCAGCGATGTCAGCAGACCCGTCGTCCCGTCGTATGAATAACCGTATGCTCCGTTCGGCACGGTCACGCTCTCCAGATCCCCGCCGGAGTTGTACGCGAAGTTGAGCTGCAACGCGTCCGGTCGCGTGATGCGGGTAACGTCGCCGTCGAGATCGTACTCGAACGTCGTTGTGCTGCTGCCGCCTCCAAGGTTCGGGGCAACATACGACGAGACGAGATTCAGCGAATTGTAGGTGAACGTGTGTGTCGGCCGGCCGGGCGGCGTCAGCGAGGTCAGATCGCCGTTGGCGTTGAATCCAAAGCCGCGGACCGAGCCGTCGGGACGCGTTTGCTGTGTCATCCGGCCGGCGGCATCGTAAACGTACGAATTGACCTGGTTGAGGGCATTTGTAAACGTCGACATCAGACCCGCCGGATTGTACGCGAAGTTGTATGTCCGCGCCGAAGCGCCGGCGCCGAATTCCGCGGTCGAGATCCGGCCGCGCGAATCGTAAGTGTAGTTTCCGGCATTCTGATCCGCGATCTGCGCCTGCGTCACGCGTTCCTGGCTGTCGATCGTGATCGTTGATTGCCGGTTCTCGGGTGTCGTGAAGCTGAACGTCCGTCCGGAAGCGGTGAACAGGCTGGAAAACGTCCGACCGCCGACAACGAGAGAGTCTGCCTGTGTGACGAGACTGAGCGGGTTCGACGGCGAAGAGAGCGTGACCGTCCGTTGAAACGTTTCATTGGAGTGAAGGTTGCCCGGTGTCACGACGTCGTCGCTGAAATCCAGC
>JAKOSS010000005.1 GCA_029777145.1 Acidobacteriota bacterium
CCAAAAGCTTCCGAATGCCTGGGGACTTTATGACATGAGCGGAAACGTTTGGGAGTGGTGTGCCGACCTCTATTCCAAGAACGGATACGCCGGGACGCCGACCGACGGATCGCCCAATCTGACCTTGGGAGATCCGAAGATCCGGGTACAGCGCGGCGGCTCGTGGGGAAGCTTTGACGGAAAGGCCCGCTCGGGCAACCGTGGCAAAGACGAGGCTGCGCGTCGATATCGTCTGAACGGATTCCGGGTCGTCGCCGTCAGCAAGTGATGATCGTTTGAACAATTGGTTGGCATCTTGTATCTTCAGCTAACAGCTAACAGCTAACAGCTAACAGCTAACAGCTAACAGCTAACAGCTAACAGCTAACAGCTAACAGCTAACAGCTAACAGCTAACAGCTAACAGCCAGCTCACAAGACTGGCGACCAACTCAACAACCTCAAACTCAGGAGTACACTCATGCAGAATTTCAGAAACCTCAAGGTGTGGCAGAAATCCCACGAACTCGTGATCGACGTTTACAAACTCACGGCTCATTTCCCGCCCGATGAAAGATTCGGACTTCGTTCATTGCTGAGGAAAACAGCGACCGAAATTCCGTCTAACATCGCGTACGGTACGGGCAAAAAGACCGACGGCGAGTTTGCGCAGGCGCTGCACAGCGCACTCGGCCACGGATCGCGGCTCGAATACCATCTTTTGCTCTCGCGCGACCTCGAATTGTTTACCGAAGATGACTATAATTTTCTTAACGAGCGGCTCGTCGAAGTAAAAAAGATGCTGAATGGATTCGGCGGCCGGCTCGGCTGAGAAATGCCAAAACCGACCGACATTGCGATCCCCCTGTTTGCGCTCCTGATCGCCATCGAGACGATGCTGAGCGTACGCTACGAGAAGAACTACGACCGGAAGGACGTCTGGACGAACATCGCTCTCGGATTTGGGAGCTCGTTCTTCGGATTCATCTTCGGATACATCCAGGCGTTCTTTTATGAAGGGATCTACAATCATGTCGCGCCGTACCAGATGCCGATGACCACGTGGTGGCCGTGGCTGATCTTGCTCTTCGCGGACGATTTTCTCTATTACTGGTTCCATCGAATCAGCCACGAGGTCCGGTTTTTCTGGAATTTTCACGTCGTGCATCATTCGTCAAACCAGTACAACCTGAGCGTCGCGGTTCGGCAAAGCTGGTTCTCGGGCATCGCGCACTGGCTTTTCTACCTGCCGTTGTCGTTAATGGGATTTCCGCTCTGGTCGTTCATCTTTATGCACGGGATCAATCTGATCTACCAGTTCTGGATCCACACGAAGATCATCACCAAGCTGCCGCGGCCGCTCGAGTTCGTTTTCAATACGCCGTCTCATCATCGCGTGCATCACGGCGTCAACGAGCAGTACCTCGACAGAAATTACGGCGGGATCTTTATTTTCTGGGATCGGCTTTTCGGCAGTTTTGTCGAGGAGAACGAGACGGTCCGATACGGGATAATCAAACCAATACACAGCTACAATCTACTTTGGATCAATCTTCACGCATGGTCGGAAATGTTCGAAGCGATGCGGTCCGCGCCCGGGCTCGGAGCGCGCCTTCGTTGCGTTTTCGGTCCTCCCGCGATGAATGTTGAAGGAAAAATATGAAAAAACTGCTGATCGCGATGGCGATCATTGTGGCGGCCGCGTGCGCCGCCTTCGGTCAAACTGTAACGATCACGCCCAAGACGGTTGAATACAAACGTCCGAAGCCAGACAACGAGTTCCGAAAATCATTCACCGTGACGTATCCCAAGGTCAGCGGCGTTTCGGCTGCGCTGGCCGCGAAGATCGAAAAAACGATCAGTTACGAAGATGTGCTCTCGCTGAATCTCAAGGACGAGATGGGTGAATCGCAATGGCTTGAGGAAGCGACGTTTGACGTCGGGTTCAACGACCGCGGCGTCCTCAGCATTTACCTTTCGCAGAGCGGAACCGCGGCTTATCCTTCGGTCTTCGGGAAGAACGTCGTCGTTGACCTCGCTACCGGCAATGCCGTTTCCGCCGCCGACGTGTTCGGGAACCTCGACAAACTCGCGGAGAAATGTTCTGAGATGCAGAAGAAGGAGATCGCCGACCAGTTGAAGGTCATCGAAAAGGACGAGCCGGATTTTGTCGAGAATGCGAAGATCTATTTTGCGGATGCCAAATTTACCCGCGAAAACCTTGAAGGTTTTTCGGTGAACGCCGACGGCGTCACTTTCGTCTACGATTACGGCTTCCCGCACGTTGCGCAGGCGCTCGAACCGTCGGGCACTTACCTGATTCCGTGGTCGAACCTGAAGCCGTTCGTGCTGCGCCAAGGCTTGCTCGGCAAGTTTGTTAACTAATATACTCAAGACGATGGGTGAAAGAAGAATTCGCGTTCTGGTCGCAAAGCCGGGGCTCGACGGTCATGATCGCGGTGCGAAAGTGATCGCGCGGGCGCTCCGCGATGCCGGGATGGAAGTCATTTATACCGGACTCCGCCAAACTCCGGAAATGATCGCCACGGCGGCGCTGCATGAAGATGTTGACGCCGTCGGGATTTCTATTCTTTCGGGCGCTCACAATACGCTGTGCCCACGGATCGTCGATCTGCTTCGTGAGAACGGAATGGACGATACCCTCGTGCTCGTCGGCGGGATAGTACCCCAAGAAGATATTCCGCAACTCAAACAAAAGGGAATTTCCGAGGTTTTTCTTCCGGGTACCTCCACGGAAGACATCGTGAAGTTCATTTCTGAAAACGTTAGACATAATTGAAGGGAGAATTATGAAAAAGGGACTGAGTTTTTTCTTTGCGGCAGTGATGGTGCTGTCGATCGTATTCATTGGTGACGCGACCAACTCAAACGGGAATTTGAGTGTTAATGCACAGCAGACCGTGGTCAAAAAGAAGCGGAAGAAGGGAATCATCCGGAAGGGGTACGCCGGCGGCCGATGGGTCGTGCGCAAGACGTGGAACGGTTCGAAATGGGTGACCCGCAAAGTTTGGGTCGGGACGAAATGGACCGGCAAGAAAACCTGGAGAACCGGACGCAAGGTAGTCAGCCGGACTAAGAAGGTCGTCTATTGATTTGGGATTCGTGAATTGGGATTGCAGAGTTTGATTTTGACAACATGCAATCCCGAAGTTCATAGTTCCGGATTCCAGCCCGAAACATCGCTGCGGTGACTGGAGTCCGGAATTTTTGTTTTGAAGCATTCCGACCTGGTGAACGGACGAACCAACTGTTAGTGCTCGGGTTCGCCGAAACCGAGGATCTTGGATCCGAATCATTTTGAGATTATGAAAGCACGAGTTCGCGTGGCAAGCGGCCAGGGATTTTGGGGCGATCTGCTGACGGCACCTGTCGATCAGGTCCGCGGCGGTGAGATCGATTATCTGATGCTCGACTACCTCGCCGAGGTGACGATGAGCATCGTCCAGAAACAGCGGCAGCGTGATCCGAATGCCGGCTACGCCCGTGATTTCGTCACGCTGATGCGGGAAATACTGCCGGATTGCGTCGAGCGCGGAATCAAAGTGCTTTCAAACGCCGGTGGCGTCAACGTCATGGGCTGCGCGCAGGCCGTCAAAGCGGCCGCCGAAGAATTGGGCCTCGCCGATCGGGTGAAGATCGGCGTCATCACCGGGGATGATATTCTCGGTCGGCTCGACGAGTTCGCTTCGCGGGGCGTCGAGATAGTCAACATGGAAACGGGTGAGCCGCTTTCCGACGTTCGCGATCGTGTTCAGTCGGCGAATGTTTATCTCGGTGCCGAACCGCTCGTCGAAGCGCTCGACCAAGGCGCGCAGATCATCATCGGGGGAAGGTTGACCGACACCGGACTGACGCTCGCGCCGTTGGCACATGAGTTCGGCTGGACATTCGATAACTGGGACCGTCTCGCGGCCGGTACGATCGCCGGGCACATCATCGAATGCGGCGCGCAATCGTCGGGCGGAAACTGCCAGTACGACTGGCGGAACATACCGGACCTGGCGAACGTCGGATTTCCGATCGTCGAGGCCGAACCCGACGGTTCGTTCGTCGTGACAAAACACGCGGGAACGGGCGGCCGCGTCAACATTCAATCCGTCAAGGAACAGCTCCTTTACGAAATGGGCGACCCGAAGAGCTACATCACGCCGGACGTCGTCGCAGATTTTACGACGATCAATCTCGCGCCCGACGGCGAAAACCGCGTCCGCGTCTTCGGGATCAAGGGACATCCGAACACTGAATTCTACAAGGTCTCGATCGCCTATTCGGCCGGTTGGAAGGCTGTCGGAACGCTCGTTTACGCTTGGCCCGACGCGTACGACAAGGCGCAGGCCGCGGAAAAGATCCTCCGCGCGCGGCTCGAACGGCTCGGATTGAAGTTTGACGTGATCCTGTCTGAATTCGTCGGCGTCAACGCGACCCACGGAGCGCTCGCCGGCGAGCCGCCGCGTGACATTCCCGAGGTTCAGCTCCGCTTCGGGGTTCGCGGACAGAGCAAGGCGGACGTCGAACGATTTACCAAGGAACTCGCACCGTTGATCCTGACCGGGCCGCCGGCCGTCACCGGTTTCGCGGGCGGACGGCCGAAGGTCGAGGAGATCATGGCCTATTTTCCGGCGCTGATCCCGAAGAACCTGATCGAAACGAAGGTCGAGATAATCTAACTCTCCGGCGTCTCGTCGTCAGAAATCTTGACCTCGACGTTTGTTTTCCTGTAGTTGGAATAGTTGAAAAGCACGGAATCATGCGATTTGATCGTGTATTTCCCGTCCTTTCGCTTCACCTCGTTGAACACCAGCGTGATCGTTTTCGGAAGAAGGATCCCGAACTCGCTGTCGGCGTATTCGAACCGTTCGGTGAGCAACGGAACCGATCGGCCGGCGTCGAAGTACACGCCGCAGTCTTCCTTTCGGATCTGATAGGTCTCGGCGTCGATCCAGATCGTGCCGTGTAGGCGAAGCGCGGATTTCTTGACCGACTTCGGCAGGTCGAGATCGAAGATCAGCGCGGGCTTCGAGTTTTCAGGCGGCTTGGAATTGAACGCGACGTAGTCGTTCTGCGCCGTTTGTTCGAAATTGAAGACGATGACCCGGCGGCCGTCGATGACGGATTCACCCGACGCCGTGAACGAGAACGCTTTGCGGAGCCCGGGATCGAGAACATTTCCCTGATGCAGCGCCAGGCCGTAGATCGTGTACGTCGGATCGTAACGCGTGCTCTCACGCTGGAGTTTCCGGAGCACGCTCTCGTCGGTTTGTACGCGGTCCATCTCGGCGAGAAATTCCTCGCCGCGTTTCGCCGCATCGGGGATCGGCTGGCCGTCGACTTCCTTGACGACCCGCAGTTCCGCCGGCCGTCCCGCTTTCGAAACGTAGATCAGGAGCGCCGATTTGACGGTTGTACGCCGGTCGAGCGTTCCGTCGCTTCCGAATGAATCGAACGTCTTCGACTCGTCGGCGATCAGATTGCGAAACGTCTCGCGGAACAGCGCCGATTGCTTGGCGGTCTTGTCAAGAGGACTGTCGCCGTCAACCACTTGGCCGAATGCGGCACCGGCAACGGCGATCGAAAATAGGATCGCAAAGAGTAACTTGTTCATCGACGCCATATAACCTCCGCTTTGGGTACGTCCCGTGAAACGCTATTATTGGACCATAAGTCGGGCGTGAAACTGAAATATTTATGAGCGAAATGCCGGAAATCTGGAAACGCATCGAGTCGCGCCAAGTGGCGGACTGCCGCGTTTTCACGGTTCGGGAGGATCTTTCCGCGAACGGCGATAAGGTCGGGACGTTCTATGTGATCGAAAACCCGGATTGGGTGAACGTGATCGCGCTGACCAAAGAGAATAACGTTGTCCTGATCGAACAGTTCCGGCACGGTGTCGAGCAAGTGACGCTCGAGATCCCGGGAGGTATGGTCGATGGCAACGAAGCCGCTGAAACGGCGGCAAGCCGCGAATTGCTTGAGGAAACGGGTTATAGCAGCGATCGTTGGATCCATCTCGGGTCGTCTTTGCCGAATCCCGCGATCCAAAGCAACGTCATCCATCATTTTCTCGCGGTTGACGCCGAAAAAACGGCGGACGTAGAATTCGACGAACACGAATCGCTGGTGACGAGCCTGGTTCATATCGACGAAGTTCCGATGCTGATCCGCGAGGGACGTCTTCGCCATTCGCTCGTCATCGCGGCGTTTCAATTCTTTTCATTCCACTCGCGTACGGACATCTGATGCGAATCAACATGCAGCGCTTGATCCTGTTCGGATTGGTCGGCGTCTTCGTCGCGCAGCTGATCTTCTATTACCCGAACCTCGGCGAGACCGTTTCGACGCATTTCGACGCCTTCGGCAGACCGAATGGCTTTATGCGCAAGAATACGTTCATCGTCTTCGAGTTCGCGCTTCTCGCGCTGATCCTCGGCGAGACGCTGCTGATCCCGGCCGTGATCGAGCGTTTGCCGACGCGGTTGCTGAATTTGCCGAACCGCGATCATTGGCTTGCCGACGAGCGCCGGGAAGCGACCTACAACGGGATCCGGACCTTTTTCGAATTGCTCGGAACGGTGATGGTTGCGTTCTTCATCGTCGTCAATCAGATGGTCTTCAGGGCGAACGTCCTGCGTGAAAATCTGCCGACGTGGCTTTTCCTGACTGTCGTGGCGGCATTCATCGCGTTCGTCATCGCCTGGGTGATCAAACTTGCACGGAGTTTCCGTCTTCCGAAACAAACAAATGAAAGTTGAACTTACAAAACTTGCGCACGCCCGTTCAGGCGACAAAGGCGACACGGCGAACGTCGGTGTCATCGCGTTCAATGAATCGATCTATCCGATTCTCGTCAGGGAACTTACGACCGAACGCGTAAAAGCGCATTTCGGTCCGATGGTCAACGGCGCCGTCGAACGGTTCGAACTGCCGAATCTCGGTGCCCTGAACTTTCTGCTGCACGAGAGCCTCGGCGGCGGCGGGACGCTCAGTTTGATGACCGACGCGCAAGGGAAGACGTTTTCGACGGCGCTGTTGAGGATGAAAGTCGATTTGAGCGATCAGGAGGCCGACGCGCTCGGTCTAACGAATTAAGCCGGATCGTGATTCGGAAGACTTTGCCACGGATTTCGCGAATTGCGCGAAAAAGTGAAGAAGAATCCGCGCAAACCTTGGCGAAGACGTGTTCTATCGCGCCGGTGCGTGATCCAGAGGTTGAGCATTCAGGAAGAAACTATGCGATCAATTATCAAGAAAGCAATTACGTTGCTGGCGCTCGCGTCGGTCGCGGCCGTACCCGTCCTCGGCGGCGGATTGTTGGGGTTTTCGACGGCGGGCGTGGCAAGGCAGACCGAGCTCGAAGCCCGTTTCGACAGCTCGCTGAAGGCCGAAAATCTTCGCGAGTGGATGAAATTTCTGAGCGCGCGTCCGCATCATGTCGGATCGGCGAAGGGAAAGGAAAACGCGGAATTCATGCGCGACCTCTTCCGCTCGTGGGGCTACGACGCCCGGATCGAGCAGTTCGACGTGCTGTTTCCGACTCCGAAGACGCGGATTCTTGAGATGATCGCTCCCGAGCGGTTCACGGCAAAACTCGCCGAACCGCCGGTCGAGGGAGACGCCACTTCGGGCCAATCGTCCGAGCAACTCCCGACATACAACGCGTTTTCGGCGGACGGCGACGTCACGGCGCCGCTCGTTTACGTCAATTACGGCGTTCCGCGCGATTATGAAGAGCTTGCGAAGCGCGGCATTGACGTCAAGGGGAAGATCGTCATCGCCCGCTACGGCGGCAGCTGGCGCGGGATCAAACCAAAGGTCGCCGCCGAACACGGCGCGGTCGGCTGTCTGATCTATTCGGATCCGCGCGACGACGGCTATTATCAGGGCGATGTTTACCCGAAAGGCTCATGGCGGAGCGCCGACGGCGCGCAACGCGGATCGGTCGCTGACATGCCGGTCTATCCCGGTGATGTCCTGACGCCCGGAATTCCCGCGACGAAAGACGCGAAGCGTCTCGATATCAAATCGGCGCCGACGATCACCAAGATCCCGGTGATGCCGATCTCGTACGCGGACGCGCTGCCGTTGCTGAAAACGCTCGACGGCCCGGTCGTCCCCGACGGAATGCGCGGCGCGCTCCCGATCACGTATCACTTCGGCGGCGGCGACGGAACGCGCGTCCGGCTCAAGCTCGAATTCAACTGGGACATAAAACCCGCGTACGACGTCATCGCCAAACTTCCGGGATCCGAGTTTCCCGACGAATGGGTCATCCGCGGAAATCACCATGACGCGTGGGTCAACGGTGCCGATGATCCGATCAGCGGACTCGTTTCGCTGCTCGAGGAAGCGCGCGGGATCGGCGAATTGGCGAAATCCGGTTGGAAACCAAAGCGGACGATCGTCTTCGCCGCGTGGGACGCCGAAGAACCGGGTCTGATCGGTTCGACCGAATGGGTCGAGATGCACGCCGACGAGCTCAACAACAAGGCTGCGGTCTATATCAACACCGATTCGAACGGTCGCGGATTCCTCGGGATCGGCGGCTCGCACACACTCGAGAAATTCGCGAACGAGCTTGGAAAATCGGTCCCGGACCCGCAAACAAAGCTCAGCGTTTGGGAACGTGCGCGGGCGAGCCAGATGGTCAACGGTTCGACGGCGGTGAGAAATGAGCTTCAGTCGCGCCAGGATATGAGGATCTTTGCGCTCGGGTCGGGTTCGGATTACACGCCATTCCTGCAGCACATGGGGATCGCCAGCCTCAACATCGGTTTCGGGGGCGAGGACGGCGGCGGTTCGTACCATTCGATCTACGATTCGTTCGATCATTACACGCGGTTCGGAGACACTGATTTCAAATACGGCGTCGCGCTGGCGAAAGTCTGCGGGCGTGCGGTGATGCGATTCGCGGACGCCGACGTTCTGCCGTTCGGATTCACCTCGTTTGCCGATACGGTCGGCGTTTACGTCGGCGAGATCGCCAAACTGACCGACACGATGCGCGAGGAGACGGCGACGATGAACAAACTGATCGACAGCGGAATGCTTGCGGCCGTTCAGGATCCGAAACGCGTCTTTGTCGCGCCGAAGCCCGAAGGCCCGGTCCCGATGATCGACTTCACGCCCTTGCAGAAATCACTTGCCCGGCTTCGCGAGTCGGCCGCGCGTCTCGATGCGGCGATCAAGGAGCGGACGCTCGCGCCGGCTGCGCAGCGTGAACTGAACGCGGTCCTGATGAAGGCCGAACGCGATCTTCTGTCTCAGAACGGACTTCCGAAACGTCCGTGGTTCCGTCATCAGATCTACGCTCCGGGTTTCTACACCGGATACGGCGTCAAAACGATCCCGGGCGTGAGGGAAGCGATCGAACAGCGCGATTGGGCCGAAGCGGGTCGTCAGATCGAGTCAGTGTCGGCGACGCTCGATCGGTTCTCGGATACGCTCGACCGCGCGGCGAAGATCGGCGGAAAGTAGAATTGAACGATATGAACGAACTGCTTGTCTCGAAAGACGGCGCGATCCTGACGCTGACGCTGAACCGCCCTGAAAAGCGCAACGCGCTGAACGATTCGCTGATCGCGGCACTGTCGCGGGAGATCGCGGCTGCCGGTGAAGATCCGGACCTGTGCGCGGTCGTGATCCGCGGCGCGGGAGCTGATTTCTGTTCCGGGGCGGACCTTTCGGCGCTGCAGACGATCGCCGAAAGCGACATTCTCGAGAACCTCGAGGACGCGCGAACGTTGGCAGCGTTGCTCGCGGCGATCAGAAAGCTTCCGGTTCCGGTGATCGCCGCCGTTCAGGGACGGGCGCTCGCCGGCGGTTGCGGGCTCGCGAGCGGCTGCGATCTCGTCCTCGCCTCGCGTTCGGCGCGGTTCGGTTATCCGGAGGTTAAGATCGGGTTCGTGCCGGCGATGGTGATGGCGATCCTGCGGCGGAATGTTTCGGAAAAACGGGCGTTCGAGCTTGTTTCGCGCGGCTTCGATTTTTCTGCAGACGAGGCCGAACGGATCGGTCTGATCAACAAAGTTTTCGATGACGAGTCGTTCGAGTCGAGCGTCGCCGAGTACGTCGCGTCGTTCGCCAAGACCTCGCGCTCGGCCGTGACGCTGTCAAAGCGGCTGCTCTATCAGATGGACGGAATGGATTTCGAACAGGCGCTCGAGACCGGCGCCGAGGTCAACGCGATCGCGCGGATGACCGACGATTGCAAGAAGGGAATTGAACGCTTTCTGAAGAAGTGAGGCGATGGCTGGTTGTTGATAGTAAATGGTTGATGTTTAGTTGTGCGCAGACAATTGACGATTAACAACGCATGCCTTCGGAGTCAAAAGGCGAGGTTCGATTCGGTTGATTCAAGGTAAGCTTCTTTTCAGGTCTGGGAGTTATTGATGATGTTACGAAGGGCATTTTATGTCGGATTCATCGGTTTCCTGTTTACGCTGGCGGGCTATTCGCAATCGTTCAACGCGATATTGGATTCGATCGTTCCGTTGAGGACCGATCGAAATGAAGTAGAGAAGTTTCTTGGTGTTGCTGGTCAGGACGGCGTCGAAGTGCAGTACAAGAGCGGAGACCTGATCATTAACGTGACCTATTCAGCCGGCGAATGTGAGAAGATCCCGTTGCGCAGCTACCGGTTGAAGGTCAAAAAGGACACGGTCATTTCGTACGAGTTGGTCCCTGGCAAACGTGTCGATTTGTCAGAATTAAACGTCAACCTCAACGAGTTTCTGCGGGATGACAGCGGCGATCTGATCAACTTCGTAACATATCGCAAGAAAAATGGTGGGACCGATATCGTCGTGAAAATCCAGGAAGAATTGAGACTCGTCAACTCAGTTCGTCGATTTCCGACAACGATAGACCTGGAGGATTGCGGGTGTCCTTAATCGTCACGAAAGTGCAGCGACTGCACACGCGGGCGGCGAGCACCTTTTCCCGATCCACGGACGGAACGATCAACCATGCGCACGAGACTGATGGTTGATGGTCGATATTGTGCTCGCGACTGTCAATTAACAATCAACCACTAACAATTAACCCCTACAACTTCTTCAACGTCTCCGCGGCCATTTTTCGCTCGGCGATGATCTCGGGATCCGACGCCGACGCCGTGAGTTTCAGAAATTCCTGAAACGCGTCGCGGGCCGCCTTTTGATCGCCCTTTTCTGAATACAATAGCCCGAGCCTGAAGAACACGGCCTTCGAGCTCATCAGCAATTCCTTTCGGGCGCGGTCGCGCGATTCTTCCAGTTCTTTCAGCGCCTCGTCTTTGTTGCCGCGAGAATATTCGATGACCGCGATCTTCTCCGTCAGCGCCGCGTAATAGATCGGAAGCCGCTTGCGCGCCTCGCGCAGGTAACGGGCGGCACTGACGAGGTCGTTCTTTTGCTGCAGCGCGACCCCGAGCCCTTCGTAGGCCTGATACAGCGTATAGGCGTTGATGTCGTCGTTCTTCATTTCGGTCACGGTCTGCAGATCCCAAACCGCTTCCTCGAAACGCCCCGTCGCGATCATCGCCTGCGCGCGCCCGACAAACGCATTCGGATTCGGGGCGGTTTCGAGTGCTGCGTTGAAGGCGTCGATCGCTTCCTTTGATCGGCCCGCGTTCGAGAGCGCAAATCCGTATTGCGACATCGTTGACGCCGAGCGCGGATCGACCGCCGCGGCGTTCGCCCACAGCGCCAGATCGCTCGACCAGACGCGGTTCATCGCGAAGGTCGCGATGCTGAGCGGGACGGCGATCACAGCGGCTCCGATGAGGATCGAACGCGCTTCGAGCCGATCGCCGATCGCCGCGAGGACCATCATCAAAAATCCGAGCACGGATACATACAAGTAGCGGTCGTGGACGATCTGGTCGGCCGGAAACGCCGTCAGATTGAACGCCGCAACCAGCGGAAAGAAGAAGACGGCCGCTCCCATGAGAAACTTGAAGTCTCGTCGTGCAAACAGTATGACGACGCCGATCGCGGCCAAGGTCACAGCGAGCGGCAACACAAAATCGATGAATCCGAAGCCGGTCGTGGCGCGGAGCGGATAATTTATCGAAAGTGCGTACGGGAAAATCAGCTGCTTGAGATAAAATACGAAGACCGACGGGATACTGAAAACGGCATCGGCCGGAGTCACCGGATTCTCGACCGGATGCGTGATCGCGCCGAGGACGGCCCAGCGTGCGGCAAAATAGACTCCCGCGACGAGAAAGAATCCCGCCGTTGCGCGAAGCGCGTTCGCTGACAGCAGATCGTAGCCGGGCTTTTCGTCTTCATCGCCGGTCCGCGAAAAAAGGACGAAATAGATCGGCAGGCACGCGATCGCGACCTCTTTTGCGCCGAGCGCGAGTGCGTACAAAACTAGCGAAAGCGCGAGATCCGCGAAGTTTCCCCCGCGCCGGCGGTTTTCGGCGAACCAAAGCGACGCCAGCAAACAAAGGGCGAACAAGAGGTCCGTCGAGCCGGAGATCCAGGCGACCGATTCCGCGTGAACCGGATGGACCGCGAACAGCAGCGCTGCGGCGAACGACGCCGCATCCGAAAATCCGAAACGTCTGAGAAGCAGGAATCCGACGGCGCAAACGGCGAGATGGAGCAGTATGTTTGTGACGTGCCAGCCGAACGGATTCAGACCGAAAACGCGGTAGTTCAGGATGAGCCACGAAACGAACGTCGGCCGCCAATAGTTGCTTGCGGTATATTTCCCGTCACCTTTGAACGCCCAGACGTCCGACGTCAGCGCGGCGCCGGTGAGGCTCAGATTTTGGATCAGCGGGTTGCGTCCGATCTGTCGGTTATCGTCGTAAACGAAGCTTCCGCCGAGCGAGTTCGCATAGACGAGGAACCCGACTAGGACGATCGTCAGTATCCATTTCCAGTCTCGGTCGAGTGTCATATTCGGGGTTTTCGGGCGCGAAACTAAGCGAACATTCAGCCGCGGATCACACGGATGGCGCGGATAAAACAAATGAAAATCCGTGGGTTCCACGTTGATCCTTGGCCACCGCGGTCCGTTGCTCCATTGTGAGCAACGCAAGTTTAGGGCTCGCGTGTCCTCAATGCAAATTCGAGCGGGTCGTCGGCAATCGCGTCTATCAGGCCGATCCTGAACGCTTCCTCAGCGCCGACCCGTTTCCCGGTGAGAAAGATCTCGAGCGCCATTGCTTCTCCGACGAGTCGCGGAAGACGCTGGGTTCCGCCCCAACCGGTCATGATCCCGAGGTTTCCTCCGGGATGCGAAAACTGCGCGGACGGAGCGGCGATCCGCCGGCGGCAAGCGAGCGCGAGATCGAACGCGCCGCCGAAGCAAAGACCGTTGACGGCGGCCGTCGAATCGAGCCGCGCGATCTTTTCCATCAGCGATTGTCCGCGACGCGCGAATTCCGGAGCCGTTTCGCCCGTGACGTGCGCGATCTCGCGCAGGTTCGCGCCTGACGCAAAAATGCCGTCCGATCCGCTGAAGACAACCTGCGCCGGGCCATTGCGAAGGCTCTCGTCGAGGATCGCATGCAGTTCGACGAGGACGCTGATCGACAGCGGATTGCGCTCCGACGGGTTGTTGAATCGGATGACGAGGGTGTTCGGAAGATTTTCGGTTAAGATCGCGTTAGACATCGCTCATGTCGAAAATCAATAATAAGTGCATGTTCCGAAGCAACAAAGCGCATCCGTGGCATGGAATTCCGATCGGCGACGGCGTGCCCGACGAAGTCACCGTCTTTATCGAGATCGTTCCGCGCGACACGGTCAAATATGAGGTCGACAAAGAGACCGGTTATCTCAAGATCGATCGTCCGCAGCAATATTCGAATGTTGTCCCGGCGAACTACGGCTTTATCCCGCAAAGTTACTGCGCGACGCGGATCGCGGATCTGGCGCGGGCGAAATCACCGGGGATCGAGATCAGTGACGGCGACGGCGATCCGCTTGATATTCTCGTCCTGTCCGAGCATCATATCCCGCGCGGCGACATTATTCTCAAGGCGCGACCGATCGGCGGTTTTTGCCTGATCGACGGCGGTGAGGCCGACGACAAGATCATCGCGGTCCTCAAAGGCGACAAGGTGTTCGAGCAGTACGAGGAGATCACGGAACTGCCGAAAGGTATCCTTGAACGGTTCGAACATTATTTCTTGACTTACAAGAGTCTTCCGGACGAACCGAACAAATGCGAGATCGCTTATAGTTACGGACGCGAGGATTCGCATCGCGTTATTGAGTCCGCGATCGCGGACTATGCCGATCTGCTGGCGAAACTCAAATAAGCAGTGGTCAGTGGTCAGTGGTCGGTGGTTAGTGAGCAGTGAGCAGTGAGCAGTGCGGAGTGGCCTGTGGTCAGTGGTGGTGGTCGGTGGTTAGTGAGCAGTGAGCAGTGCGGAGTGGTCGGTGGACGGTGGTCGGTGGGCAGAACCGGGAGCGGCAATCGCAAATCGAAAATCGAAAATCGCAAATCGGGCAAGCGACCGGGCAGATGCATTCTTGATTCAAGATTCAAGAGATTCAAAGTACCGACTTTCAATCGCAAATCGCAAATTGCAAATCGAAAAGGGTGAGCAAAGATAACCAAAAATCCGTTACCGATTACATCGCGATGGCGCTGACGACATGGGGCGTCGGCTACTTGCCGCTCGCGCCGGGCACCTGGGGATCGATGGTCGGGGTCGCCATCTACCTCGGTATCGAATCGCTCGAAACGTCGCTGACCGCTTCTTTTTCAGCGTCCGGAGTCGCGCCGGCCGAGGTCGCCGCCTGGATGCACGCCGCGAACGTCGTCCTGTTTCTCGTCCTCTGTCTCGCGGGCGTTTGGGCGTCGGACCGCGCGACCGTGTTGCTCAACGACAAGGATCCTTCGAAGGCGGTCGTCGACGAGGTAATCGGACAACTTCTCGTCTTCTTGTTCATCCCGTTCACGCTCTCGTGGAAATTGATCCTCGCTGGATTCCTGCTGTTCCGTCTCTTCGACATCTGGAAGCCATATCCGATCGATTCGCTGCAAAGTCTCCCGGCCGGTATCGGTGTCTGCGCCGACGATCTGCTCGCCGGAGTTTACGGCGGCGCGTGTTTGAGCGTGATCTACGCGCTTTCGGTAAGTCTATGATTGTAAATCTCTTAAGCGGCGAAGCATTGGCTGAGACGTTTCGCGAAGCCGGATTGCCGGGCGAACTCATCGTCTTCAACGAGTGTCTGAGCGACGGTCCGGTCCAATTCGACACGCTCGAAGAATTTTGGGACGGCCGGGCTGAATTCCTCGAGCAGGAATTCGGCGAGGACCAGCGCTCGTATGTCCTCAAGGTCGTGGCTGAACTGAAGCGATTTGAATTCCTGGCGGCGACGGACGAACTCGTTCTCTGGTTCGGAAACGACTTGTTCTGTCAGGCGAATATGTGGTTTGCCTCGACGCTTTTCGCCAACGAGGGAATGCGCGTCTCGCGCGTGTTTCCGAAAGGGATCGACTTCGGCCATGAATCCGCGGCTGAACTCGAACAAGCTTTCGAGTCCCGCGTCGAGATGCCTCCGTCCGACGTCGATCGGTGCGTCAATCTTTGGCTGGCGTTCAGCACCGGAGACAATGAGACGCTGATCGAGTTGGGCCGGACCAATTCACCGGCGTTCCGGATGCTTGAGGAATGCTGCGTCGCGGCTGCCGAACGCGAAACGCGTCCGCAGGAACTGATCGATCGGCTGACGAAGGAGTACGACGGCGATTTCAAACAGATCTTTCGCGAATTCTTGAAGCGGGAGCCGATCTACGGCTATGGCGACTCTCAAGTCTTGAGAATGATGAAGGCGTAAGGATTAAGGATGAAATCGAGATTGTCGTAATCCACGATCCTCATTTCGATTCCGATAGCTTCATCCTTCATCCTTACGCCTTCATCCTTCAAAGATCCATCCTTTTTTCCAGAAGTAATAAACCAACGCGAGCGCGACGATTCCCATCACGCCGAGGGTCACGAAATATCCGTAAACCGTTTTCGTCTCGGGAATATAATCGAAATTCATCCCATAAATTCCCGCGATAAGAGACAACGGAAGCATGATCGTCGAGATCAGCGTCATGACCTTCATGACGTCGTTCGTCTTGTTCGCGATCACGCTGAAGTGAATGTCGAACAGGCCTGAGACTAGGTCGCGGTAACTTTCGGCAAGGTCCGTGATCCGCTGCAAGTGGTCCTGGACGTCGCGGAAGAACGGGAGCACCTGCTCCGGGATCTGACTGAACTCGCCGTGTGAGATCCGGTAAAGAACGTCGAGCTGGCGCGTCGAAATGCGTTTCAGACGCGCGACCGCGCGCCGGATGTCCATGATCTCCTCGAGCATGTCCGTGTTCGATTTCCGCATCAGAAAGACGCGATCTTCGAGCGCGTTGATGTTGTTGTCGAAGTCGTCGACAACCGGCATGTAAAGGTCGACCAACTGATCGAAGATCTGATGCAGCAAATACGCCGCGCCGCGCTGGCAGTGGAACGAATTGGCGCGGATCAGCTGCTTGACCTTGTTGATGCTGCGGAATTCTTCGTGTCTGTAAGTGACGACGAAATTTCGCCCGAGATAGCCGTCGAGTTCCTTTGTCGCGAAATTCGTCGAATTCGTCTCCGATTTCACGCCGTGAAGGATAAAGAACATGTAGTTCTTGTAGGCCTCGACCTTCGGCTGGTTGCGGGTCTCGCGGCAGTCCTCGATGGTCAGATGATGGAACTTGAAGATGTCCCTCAGGATGCGCTCGGCATCGGTATGATGTTCATGTTCGGTCGAAATGAAATCGACCCAGACGAGATTATCGTGGTCTGACAGAAGATCCGGCAGGTCGTCGACAGTGAAGCCTTCTTCGATCGCGTCGGCCCCTTCGCGATAAACTATGATCTCAAGCATTCTCGAATCCAAATTGCATTTGAAATTGGCTCTAAACTGGGAACCCGATCGGTTCGCTTCGCGTAGAAGGCAATGATAATCTTTACGTGCAAAATATGAAAGAACAATCGGTTACGCTGCGGCTCAACGGCGTCACAAAGCGCTTCGGGGACTTCACGGCGGTCGAAGATCTCGGTTTTGAGGTTCGCTCCGGCCGCGTTTTCGGATTCCTCGGACCGAACGGAGCAGGAAAGACGACGACGATCCGGATGATCGTCGGGATCACCGCGCCCGACGAAGGCACGATCGAGATCTTCGGACGTCCGTTCGCGACGGGCTCTCAGGACCGGATCGGCTACCTGCCGGAAGAACGCGGACTGTACAAAAAAATGAAGGTTGCCGATCAGCTGCGGTACTTTGCCGCGCTCAAGGGCGTGGCGCGAAAGGACGCCGACCGAAAGATCGACTTCTGGCTCGAACGGATGAAGTTGGCCGAGTGGAAGAACAAGAAGACGACCGACCTTTCAAAAGGCATGTCGCAGAAGATCCAGTTCATTTCGACCGTGCTTCACGATCCGGAATTGCTGATCCTCGACGAACCGTTCTCGGGGCTCGATCCGGTCAACGTCGAGTTCATGATCGAGGTCGTTTCCGAACTCAAGGAACGCCACAAGACGATCATCTTTTCGACGCATCTGATGGAGACCGCCGAACGGCTTTGCGACGACATCATTCTCATCGACAAGGCGCACAAAGTTTTGTCCGGAACGCTGCGCGAAGTTAAGGAGAGCTACGGTTCGAACCTGATCGCATTGCGCGCCGACGGCGCCGCCGACGTGCTCGCGGATCCGGCGTTGGTCGCGAAGGCGACGGCACATTCAGACGAAACGATCGTCGTCATGGCCGATGGGATCGACGAGCAACGGCTTCTCAAGACGCTCGTCGAGAAAGGTGCGAGAGTGACGAAATTCGAGAAGATCGAACCGAGCCTGAACGATATCTTCATCGAACAAGTGAAGGGCTGATTTTTGCAGCGCGGATTTCCGATTTCGGATGTTCGATCGCGTTTCTTGAATATTGAATTTTGAATCTCGATTTTGTTACGGATATGCGTAAATTCTTAGCTGTCGTCAAACATGAGTACCGAAAGATAGTCCTGCGTTGGGCTTTTCTGCTCGGAACGCTGCTGTTTCCGTTGATCGCCGCATGCTTTGCGGTCGTTCCCGCGATCATTTTCTCGATCAAGGGAGAACCGACCCGGATCGCCGTCATCGATCGCTCCGGGAAGATCGCGCCGCGCTTGAAGGAGAACCTCTCCGGCGAACGCATGGCGGCGCGCGCCGAAAAGGCCGCCAAAGACCAGCTCAAAGACCTGAGTCCGAATCAGAAAGAAAAGCTGCAGCGCGACGCGGCACAGTTTCAGGACAGCTTCGTGATCGTCGGGTTCAACACCGAAGGCAAGACGGACGAGCAGATCCGGACGGAACTTTCTTCGCGGATCGCGGCAAAGGAACTCGACGCCTATCTGATCGTTCCCGAGAACTACTCCGATCCTGAGGCGCAATTCGATTTCTACTCGCGAAAATCGGGCGATCTGATCGTCAACGAATCGCTCAAGAACGCGCTCGATAGCGCGGTCCGGTCGCAGCGCCTCGCCGACGCCAACATCAGCGAGAAGCAACTCGACGACCTCAGCCGCGCGGTCAAATGGGATGTGAAGAAGATCGACGAAAGCGGCGCCGAAAAAGAGGATTCGGGCGGATTTCTCGCCGGCTTTGCGATCGCGTTCATGATCTATCTCAACCTCGCGATCTACGGCCAGATGGTGATGTCGGCCGTTGTCGAGGAAAAGGAAACGCGGATCGCCGAGATCCTCTTCTCGTCGGCGCGACCGTTTCAGCTGATGATGGGCAAACTGATCGGAGTTGCCCTCGCCGGATTGACGCAGTTCGCGATCTGGGTTGTTTCGGCCGCGGTCCTGCTGGCGATCGTGGCGCCGACGATCGCGGCCTCGGGCGCCGATATTCCGCTTCCGTCGATCTCGCCGCTGGCGATCGTCTATTTCCTGATCTATTTCGTGATCGGATTCCTGCTGTACTCGTCGATCTTCGCGCTTATCGGATCGATGGTGACGACGGTCCAGGAAGGCGGCCAGTTCGCGTTCCTGCCGGTGATGCTGATGCTGACCGGGTTCTACTTCAGTTTCGCGGTGATCCGCGATTCGAATTCGACGATGTCGTTCTGGGCGTCGGTCGCGCCGTTCGTCGCGCCGATGACGATGCCCGTCCGGGTGATGCAGGAGATGCCGCCGTTCTGGCAGATCGCGCTCTCGATCGTCGTCAACGGATTGGCGATCTGCGGAATGATATGGGTGGCATCGCGCGTGTACCGCGTCGGGATGCTGATGTACGGAAAACGCGCCACGATTCCCGAGGTCTGGCGCTGGATCAGAATGCGCTGATCCGAAGAAGATATGGGCGTTGAGATCGAAAAAAAATATCGCATCGACGAGGATGCGAGGACGCGGATCGCCGGATCGCTCGCCGAGTTCGGCGCTGAATTCCGCGGCGAGGAGTTCGAGGAGAACTCGATCTACGGCGGCGGCATTCTGGATCTTGACCGCGCGGTTCTTCGGATCCGGAAAACACCGCGCCGGACGCTCCTGACGTACAAGCGCCGGATCGCCGCCGACGGCGACGTCAAACAGCAGATCGAGTTCGAAACAGAGGTCGCGGACGCGTCGGAGATCGAACAGATCGTCGCGCATCTCGGATTCGAGTCGCGTCTCGTTTACGAAAAACGCCGCCGGACGTGGAAATTCCGCTCAGTTGAAGTTGTCCTGGACGAACTTCCGTTCGGATCGTTCATGGAGATCGAAGGTTCGCTGACGGCGATCGGAGAAGCCGAAATGCTTCTCGAAGCTGAGGAACTCGAGGTCGTCCAC
>JAKOSS010000531.1 GCA_029777145.1 Acidobacteriota bacterium
CCCGGCTTGAGTCTTTCGAGCGCCTGGCGGACGATCTTGTGCGATTCGTAACATTCGCGCATCCGGACCTTGAACCGCGCCCAGACATCGCAGTCGTGCTCGACGCAGACGTCGTAGTCGTATGTTTCGTAGCCCGTGTACGGATTGTCGCGGCGGAGATCGACGTCGACTCCGCTGCCGCGCAGGCACGGCCCGGTCAGACCGTAATCGATCGCGTCCTCGCCGGAAATGATCCCGATGCCCTGCGTGCGCGACTGCCAGATCGTGTTGCCGGTGACCAGCGTCTCGAAGGTGTTCATCGCGTCGAGGAAGTTGTCGAGGAACTGGCGGACGCGGTTCTCGAATCCGGCCGGCAGATCCATCATCAGCCCGCCGATCCGGAAATAGCTCGGCGTCAGACGTCCGCCCGAGGCGGATTCGATCATGTTGAGGATCTTTTCGCGTTCCTTGAAACAGAAGAAGAAGACGCTCATCGCGCCGATGTCGAGACAGTGCGTGCCGAGCCACACCATGTGCGACGCGATCCGCTGCAGTTCGCACATCAGGACGCGGATCGTCTGCGCGCGCTCGGGAATCTCGAGCTGAAGGAGTTTTTCGGCGGCCATCACGTAGGCGAGGTTGTTTCCGAGCGGATTCAGATAATCCATCCGGTCGGTGATGACGATGCCTTGCTGGTATTTTTTGTACTCGAACAGCTTCTCCATTCCCGTGTGGAGATAGCCGATGTCGGGGACGGCCTTGACGATCAGCTCGCCGTCGAGGCGCAGGTCGAGCCGGAGCACGCCGTGCGTCGACGGATGCTGCGGACCCATCGAAAGGGTCATCTGCGACTCGAGCGGCTGATCGAGAAATTCAACTTCTTCAGTAACGTTTTCCAGGCCCATATGATTGACGGAGCGTCGGACTTCGGACAAATCCAAAATCCAAAATCAAAAATCCAAAATCAGGTCAGCGAATACGGTTCATAACCCCGCAGCGGATAATCCTTTCTCAGCGCGTGGCCGTCAAAATCGGACGGCAAAAGAATTCGTCGCAGATCCGGATGATTGTCGAAGATCACTCCGACAAGGTCGTAAGTTTCGCGCTCATGCCAGTTAGCCGTCTTCCAGATGCCGGAAACCGTGTTCACGCGCGGATCGTCTTCGCCAAGGATCACCTTCAGCCGCAGCCGCGAATGGTGTTTCGTCGAGAACAGGTGGTAATTGACCTCGAATCGGGGATCTTCTTCAGGGCCGCGGTCGGCACCGCAAAGATCGGCGAGCATGTCGAAGCCGTGGTTCGACTTGAGCGATGTGCACGCGTCGACGATCGCGTCGCGCGGAACGATGATAGTGGTCTCGCCCAGCGCTTCCTTGACATCGCTGACCCAGTCCGCGTTTTCGGCCTTGAGTTTTTCGGCAAATTCGTTCATGGCAATTGAATCTGATTAGGACGACCGGCGCCGCTCGTGCTTCGACGGAACCGTGTACGGGCGCGGTGCTTTGTTCTGCGCCACCTCTTCTTCGAGTTCGCGTTCGAGCGCGGTGCCTTCCGTAACCGGCAACGTTCCCGGAACGACGGCGTGGCGCGACTCCTCTTCGAACGTGTCTTTCCGGTCCTTGACCGACTCGCTCATGATCTTTTCCTGAAGCATCGTGATCGCATGGACGAGCATTTCAGGACGCGGCGGGCAACCGGGAATGTAGATGTCGACCGGCACGATCTTGTCGACGCCCTGGACGATCGCGTAATTGTCAAAAACGCCGCCCGAGGTCGCGCACGCGCCCATCGAGATCACCCACTTCGGTTCGGGCATCTGATCGTAGATCCGGCGCAGGACCGGAGCCATCTTGCGGGAGACACGCCCGGAGACGATCATCACGTCCGCCTGTCGTGGCGATGCACGGAACGTTTCCGCCCCGAACCTCGAAAGATCGTTGCGCGCCGAGACACTGTTCATCATCTCGATCGCGCAGCAGGCAAGTCCGAACGTCGCCGGCCAGATGGACGACTTCCGTGCCCAGTTGATGACCGCATCAAGCTTGACCGTGACGACGTCGGGAAGCGATTCCCAGATATTGTTTTCTAAACCCATGATTCCATTTGGGATTTGGGAATTCCGATTTCGGATTGAAGGTCCAATCCGAAATCCGCAATCCCAATTCCGAAATTGCTATGCTGCTTTCCGCAGTTCCGCCAACTCGGCCTTTTTCGCGGCGACCATCGCGCGTGCCTCGGCGCGGGCTTCGGCGCGGGCCTGAAGTCCCCAATCGAAAGTTCCTTTCTTCCAGACGTATATGTAGCCGATAACCAGCGTCGAGATAAATATCAGGATCTCGATGAATGCGATCGTTCCGTACGAAATGCTGGTCGCGTTCTGCAACTCAAGAAGCTTCTTGAACGCGACCGCGAACGGGACCATGAACAAGACTTCGATATCGAACAGCAGGAAGATCACGGCGACCGTGTAAAACTTGATCGAGAACCGATCGCGTGCCGATCCGACCGGGTCTTTTCCGCACTCGTACGGCATGAGCTTCGTCGCCGTCCGCTTACGCGGCCCGATCAGCTGGGTAACCAAAAGCTGACTCACGGCGAAGCCGATCGCGACCAGAAACATGACTCCGATCGGCGCGTAGTCCATTATGTTGAAGTTATCCATTGAGCCCCTTTAATTTCTTGATTTCAGACCGCGAAATTATCGA
Source organism: Acidobacteriota bacterium (assembly GCA_029777145.1). Next base: position 2,685 of record JAKOSS010000531.1, read on the forward strand.
GAAATTGTTTGTTGCGAACTTGAGAATTATTGCACAAATCAAATCGTAAGTTAAGCACCATTGAGTGTCAAGGAGTGCTAAATCAGGGTAGAAACGACGCCTTTGCGGTCGACGTGCCGCGTTGTTCGCGGCGCCGGGAACGGCGGATTTTCGGCCATTGTTTCGGGCACCCCGGGGAATAATTTTCGTTGACCGTGATTTGGGCCGTATGCTAATTTTTAATGTGGCGCGACCGTCGCCGCAACCGCTTATCACACCGCACTCAGAACCGATTTGTGATTACAGGATTCAACACAGATATCGAGCACGATGGCGTCGTCTATCATGTTCAAACCGAAGATAAAGGTCTCGAAACACCGCTGATCCTGTCACTGGTCTATAACCGCGGGACGATTCTCGCGAGCAAAAGGGCGCGTTACGACGATCTGATCCAGTCCGGGTTCGACGAAAAAGTGCTGGCCGAGCGCCTTCAAAAACAACATAAGCTGATTTGCGCCGCCGTGCGCGCGGGACGCATCGAGGATCTCAAAAAGATGACGGCGAAGGAGTCGGCCGCGAAACGCGCGGCGGTTTCCGCGAATCCGTCTCAAACTGTCGAAGCGACGACTCCTAAGCCGGCCGAGCCGGTTCCGGTGGTCGTTCCCAAACCGCCACCGGTTGCCAAACCCGCCGAAGCCCCGGTCATTACGGTCGCTCCGATCGCCGTCTCAACGACAAATCTGAAGACCGAACCCCGTCGCCCCGAAGCGTTCAATGCTCCGATCCCGCAGCCGGAAGAAGAACTCGTCTGGGAGTTGCCGATGCAGATCATCGAGGAAGAGATCGTTGTCGAACCCGACCACATCGTAACCTCGGACGCGATCGGCGATACGATCGTGCTTGACGACGCGATCAAATACGTCGAACCGATCCCGACCTTCAACGGAAAGCTGGAGATCGAGTTCGCGACCAAAACGACCTTCAAGGCCGGCGAACGCAAGACCTTGCAGATTTGCGTCCATCGCGGTGATCCGACAAAACGGTTGGTCGGCGTGCAGATCGTCGTCAAAGTTCTCGGATCAAGTTTCAGGCCGCTGATCTTTCACGCGAAGACCGACACCGCCGGTCTCGCGACAGTGCATCTCCAGGTACCGCAGTTCCGCTCCGGGCGGGCGGCCCTCCTCGTCCGCGCGCTCGACAACGGCGAAGAAGCCGAGCTTCGGCAGATCGTTCGTCAAAGCTGAATCCGTTCTGATAAAATCCGGCTCATGATAGTCACGGTCAACGGCGAATCCCGGGAGCTGTCGGGCGACGTGTCGTTATTCGACTTGCTCCGACGGCTCGAACTCCCGACCGAGCGCATCGCGATCGAACTGAACCGCGAGGTCGTTCGCAAGAAAGACTGGGGACATATTAAGGTGAACGATTCGGACCGCATCGAGATCGTCCATTTCGTCGGTGGAGGATAGGCATTTGCGAATGTCGATTTGCGATTTGCGATTGGTCCTTTGTCCTTGGTCATTTGTCGTTTGTCCTTTGTCCTTTGTCCTTGGTCATAAGTAGTTTGTTCCGAACTGAAGCTGGTCCTCGCTGACCACCGACGACTGACCACCGACCACTGACTGACAAGTCTTCTCCGATATTGTAAATTCGATTTATCGGCATTCGGACTGAATTCATAAATCAACGACCCCGGATCCGAAACTCGAAAATGTCAGATACATTCACGCTGGCGGGTAAGACGTTTACCTCGCGGCTCATAATCGGAACCGGCAAATACCGTAGCTTCAACGAGATGCAGGCGGCGCACAAAGCGTCGGGGGCGGAAATGGTGACGGTCGCCGTCAATCGTGTCCCGCTCGATCGCAAGACAGAGTCGTTTCTCGATTATCTCGATCCGGCGATGCAGATTCTTCCGAACACCGCCGGATGCTACGATGCGGAACATGCGATCCGCACGGCGCGACTGGCGCGTGAAGCGCTCGAAACCGATTGGGTGAAACTCGAGGTCATCGGCGATCCGGTCACGCTCCTTCCCGACAACGAGCAGACGCTCGACGCCGCGAAGGTCCTGATCAAGGAAGGCTTCATAGTTCTGCCGTATTTTTCGGACGATCTGATCATGGCGAAGAAACTTCTCGACGCGGGGTGTCCGGCGGTGATGCCGCTGGCGGCACCGATCGGCTCCGGAATGGGCGTCCAAAACCCTTCGAATCTCCGGATCATGCGCGAACAGCTTCCAGATGCGACGATCATCGTCGACGCCGGCGTCGGCGTCCCGTCGGATGCGTCGGTCGCGATGGAACTCGGCGCCGATGCGATCCTGATGAACACGGCGATCGCCGAGGCGCGGGATTCGGAATCAATGGCGACGGCGATGAACTATGCGGTCCGCGCCGGTCGTTTGGCGTATCTTTCAGGACGGATGCCGAAGCGTCTTTACGCATCAGCCTCAAGCCCTATCGAGGGAGCTATCAAGTAATGCAGAAATTCAAATTCTTTCTCATCATTTTTACCGGAATTGTGTTCGTTTTCGGCGGCTGCAACGCGAAAGAGCCGCCGGGGCAGCCGCGCGTCGGGATCACCCTCGCGGCCAATAAATCGTACGAAGCGTCGCTCTATCGACAGAACTGCATGATGTGTCACGGAGTTGAGGGGTACGGCAAGGAACTGCAGGGGCAGCAGGTCCCGTCGCTTCGCGTCGGCGACATTGCGAACAAAACCGAAGAGGAGATCTATCAACAGATCGCCACCGGGAAACCGCCGATGCCGTCGTTCAAGTATCAAATGACCGAAGAGGAAATGCGGCGCCTCGCGAAGTTCATATATAAGGATCTGCAAGGGCGGAAATGAAGGATCGTTCAGAAGCTAGTCAACGAAACTATCAGTTATCAGCTTTACGCTATCAACTGTTTCGGAATAACTGATAGTTGGGAACGGATAGCTGATATGATCCGGATGCGTAACTTGAGTCGACAATCGGCCGCAGCGGCTTTGTTATTTGTTGCTGTATGGACTTGGCCCGCTTGCCGTTCGCCGAAAATGGGCGCGGCCGCGCCGGCAAATTCCGCTGAAATCGCGATCGGCAGTTTCGACCCGCGATTTCGACGGGAATGGCGTGAGCGTTTCGCGGCCACATCCGAGGAACTCGAATCGCATCGCCTTCGTTGGGAAGCGACCGGCGTGAGCGATTACAAATATGTCTGCTCGAA
>JAKOSS010000532.1 GCA_029777145.1 Acidobacteriota bacterium
GTTTCGGGATCCGCGTATCGAGAACGACGGTGACGCGTTTGTCGTCTTCGGCCGAAAATTCGCGGACGATCAGGCGCCGTGCCCGCGCGGTGGCCTTCCAATCGACGCGCCGCATGTCGTCCATCGGCTGATAATCGCGCAACGCAAGAAGATCCTGCCCGGTGCCGCGTTTGTTGGCGACGAGTTTGCCGACCTCGAGCGGCAGTTCGCCGAGTTCCTCGTCGAGCGAGACGATCTTCGGAAAAACGAAGATCTCGGCCGCCTGCGCCGAAAGCCGGCGGCGGTGGCGGAAAAATCCGAACGGAAAGCGCGTCGAGAGTTCGAAATCGCGAATCGTGAACCGGCCGCGACGTTCAAAAACGTGTTCCGCGTTGTTCTCGACGTCGCCGCGGCGCGGGACGAAGACGAAATAATCAAGCGTGTGCTTGATGATCGGCGGCCGCGTCAGTTTCTCGGCCCATTTTTCGGGAATGATCTCTTTGACCTCGTCGAGCAGTGCCGAGCGCTCGCGATCGCGTCCGCGGACCTCGGTCACGACCGACAGCGTCGGAAAGAGCCATTTGCGGTTGTGGAGGCTGACGATGATCGGCGTCGGCTCGCCGGCGAAGATCGATTCCGGAAAGCGCATCTTGACGTCGAGTTTCTTGAGACATGCGCCGCCGGCGAAAAACGCGACGACGATCGACGCGGCAAGGAACGAAAGCACCAGAAAAAGCAGGTTGTTGCCGGTGTTCCACGCGGCGAAGCCGACGACCACGATCAGTCCAAGGATCAGCGCTCCACCAACGGTGAATTCAAACGGAAGATTGAGCTGCGAAGCCTCGGCGCTGGCGTTGCGCGCGAGCGGCGGGACGACGAAGATCAGGATCAGAAGGACGAAGACGAGCGAAACGCCGGCAGCCATCCCGGCAAGCTGTGGATTTCCCGACTTGTGCGCCCAGATCGTGAACAGCGCCCATCCCAAACCGCCGACAACGACGACCAGTCCGAGCAGCCCGCTCCGCAGGTCCTTGGCGCTGAAAAGTTAAGAGATCCGACGGAAATCCATCATTTCGATTTTGGATTTTTGATTTTGGATTTTGGATTGCGTAAGGGCGTCGATTTGAGTTGCCGAAAATCGAGTCCTTTCAAATTGCTTGTTTCCGTAACGTTCTGAATCCAAAATCCAAAATCAAAAATCCAAAATCCCTACACGGGAACTACCACTTTCTGCAGGATGTCGTTGAGCGCTTCTTCGGCCTCGCGGGTCTTGTTCTTGAGGTTCGTGGCGCGGGAATTGACGACGACGCGGTGCGCGAAGACCGGCAGCACGAGCCGTTTGATATCGTCGGCGCTGCAGAAATCGCGGCCTTCGACGAGCGCCAGCGCCTGAGCCGAGCGGAAAAGCGCGAGCGATCCGCGCGGGCTGATCCCGAGTTCAAGTGTCTCGCTCGAACGAGTCTTTTCGACGATCTCGAGCAGGTAATCGACAAGTTCGTCGGCGACGCGCACTTCGGATGCAGCA
>JAKOSS010000533.1 GCA_029777145.1 Acidobacteriota bacterium
ATTCGCGGTCGAGATCCCTTCGCGCTCCGCGATCTGCGGCAGCGTCAGGCTGTCTCCGTCCTCGAGAAACGCGAGTTGGAGCAGGCAGCGCAGTCCGTATTCTTCCTGTGCAGATATCTTCATTACAACCTAAAACAATCGAAATTTTCCGCTTGGGCTGATTCAAGAATCGCAAATCTTTACTTTTGTGTCAAGATTGGGTTGCGGACCGCGGAATACGCGAAAAACGCGAAAATGGGTCCGTCAGCGAACCATAACGGCCGCTTTATCGGGCAGTCCGTGCCCAGCATGACTTTCGCGTCTTTCGCGTCTTTCGCGGTTGAGAATTATGGAAACTTTGACCTGATCTTGACGGCGCGTTCGAGGCCGTCGACGTTTTCGAGAACCTTCAGTCGCAGATCGCGGTCGAGGTCGCGGTTGTCATCGAGGAATTTGACGACGACGTTGAGCGATTCCTTGCTCTTCTGTCCGCCGATGAACGATCCGAGCCAGTTATTGACGAAAAAGATCTTGCGGTTTCGTTTGAGATTCGGAAGTTCGGCCAGCGCTCGTGCCAGATACGGAGCGGTCAGGTCCGAATGCCGCGATGTATTGAAGACGGCGAACGCGGCTTCGATCCAGCTTTCCGAAATTTCTTTATTATTCACAAAATCGTTCCAGTATTTCGCCTTGTTTTCCGCCGTCCCGATCCCGGCACGCGCCGCGTACGCATAGCGGCGGGCCTCGTCTGACGTTTCCTTCTTCTCGAGTTCGGCCAGCAGCGACGTCGCATCAGGATCGCCGAGGATCAACAGTCGCGTGACGATGTCGAAGCGATCCTTTGTCCGGAGTTCAAACCGCGCGACTTTCGACGTTCCGGCGAGGATCTCCTTCATTACCTTCCGCGCGTTCGCGCTCGACCCAAGGTTGAGGAATGCGCGGTAATACGTTATCCGCTGGCCGATCGTCGGCGCGTTGGCGATGCGTTCCAGAAGTACTGACTCGATCTTGGATTCAAGAACTTGTCTGCGTCCGCCGGTCGACTGTTGTCCGACGTAATAATTCATCGCGGTCCCGACCCGACCGAGCAATGATTGGATCGTCGATTCATCCGACTCGCCTTTGATGTTCTTGATCACGAGTTCGACATACTGCGACGGATCGAGTTCGGCCTGGCGGACCGAATCCCACAAAGATCCCCACATCATCGACCGCAGAAAATCGTCCTTCTCGAGCTGAATGTTCTTGAAGACGTATGCGCGGCTCTCATCGTCAAGCAGAAAAGTTCCGTAACCGAAGTCTTCAAAATTCGGAAACACGAACTGCGGCGGACGCAGATCGCGGCGCGTCGCCTTCGAAGCACGCGAATCGAGCAAAACGCCCCAAGTCTCTTCGATTTCCGCATCTTTTACGACGACGTCCTCGGACTTCCGTGAACCGTCCGCGTAAATGTACAGAAGCCGTAGTTTCTCGGGCCAAACTGTTCCGGTTCCGAGCGCGTCTTTCTGAGAAAGAATCAATCGCGTTTCCGTTGGCACACCTGTCTTGGTGACAGAACTTGATGCCCTTTCGACCTTCATCCGGAACACGGGCATTCCGCGTTTCGTCACCCAGGTTTGCGACCAAGCGTCTAGATTCTGACCGCTCGACTTGCTTAGTTCGTTCACAAGATCGGCAAAGGTCGCGTTCGCGTATTCGTGATTCTTGAGGAACGCGCGAACGCCGGCTTGAAATCTGTCCTCTCCGAGATAGAACTCAGCCTGTTTCAGGAACGCCGGCGCCTTGTTGTAGACGATGTTTCCGTACGCAGATTTCGCCGCGCTGAGGTTTGGGATCTCCTGGTAGATAGGCGTCGTGCCGCGCGTCGAATCGGTCTGATATGCGCCCTGTTTTGTCCGCTCGTAGAAGATCTTCCACGAGTTGTATTCAGGCATCACTTTGGCCATTGCCTTGTAAGCCATGAACGTCGCGAAGCCTTCCTTGAGCCACAGATCGTCGAACCATTTCATCGTCACCGTGTCGCCGAACCACTGGTGCGCCGCTTCGTGAAAGATCACACTTGCGCGGGCGACAAGATCGTTCTTGGTCGGTTCGGACGGGAAGATCACCGACGATTCGCGCAAAAAGGTCGCCCCGGCGTGCTCCATCCCGCCGAACGGAAATTCGGGAATCAGGACGAGGTCGTATTTCGGGAACGGGAACTTGTAGTCAAAATAATCCTCGAGATATTTGACCGCCTCGCGATTGAGCCGGAAGACTTCCGCAGCGTGCGGCCTGAACTTGTCAGCCTGCGATCTTCGAACGAAAACGTCAGTACCGCCTGCGTCAGCGGGCGGCTTCGCGGCGGGATCAGAAACCCTGACGAAATCGCCGGCCGCGAACGCAAAAACATAGGTGCTGATCGGCTTCGTTTCTTCAAAGACTTCGCGTTTGAGCGCAACCATCTTCCTCGGTTCGTTCGAAAATGACGAATGGGTGTTGGATATTGTCTGCCAATCGAGCGGCACCGTGACCGTAAGTTGAAAACGCGCCTTCAAATCCGGCTGGTCGAACACCGGGAACGCCATGCTCGCGTCTGACGGAACAAAAAGCGAATAGATGTACTCGCCGCCGTCCTGTTTGTCGATGTAACGCGTGACCGCCGCGCCGCTCGTTTTGATCGGCGACGCGAACTCGATCTTGATCGAGTTGGTTCCGGTCTTGAGCAATCCGTTCGGGATCAAGAGATGTTCCTGATTGATCTGCGATCTGATGTCCATCGCATCATTGACATCGATCACCTTCGCATACGGCTGATCAGTATCGTTTGCGAATGGCGTCGTCCGCCAGTCGAGCACGAGCGGATATTTCGCGCCCTCTTCGGTCAGATCGACGCTGATCTCGACGGTGCCGGTCATCAGCGGCGCGCCTTTCTTGAGCGTGATGTCGAGTTTGTACCGGACATTCGAATAATTCGCCGCCCGCCACTTCGCCAGCGCCAGCGGAACGCCCGGCTCGATCGCCGGCTGCTGCGCGTCAACATTCCCGATTAAGCCAACGATCGACATCAACACCGCCACAAGAATCGTCTTCATCGTGACCATCTTAAACCCTTGCAGTTGCATTGAACGAATTACGGCGGCTTGCGGGTGGTTCCAACGTTTAGGAATTGGATGCGGCGAAACAGGAAATCGCATCCACGGTGCTTTGATTTACTCGCGAAGAGCTTGGTGGCTTCGTTCGCGTCGTTTCGCGTTCGTTCGCGGTCAGGTCCTTTTGCGACAACGAAGCGACGCGAAGGGATCTCGAGGTACTTCAGTCGAGTCTCAAGCATCGGCGATCAACTCGTTACGCTTTTGCTCGATCTCAGACTTCGCCGCTTCGATACTCTGAAATCGCTCTTCAAGTCCACGGACAATTCTCGACACGTCTTTTTTGGTTCTGACGGCATTTTCGTAAGCTGTGACGATCTTTTCCTGAATCATCCAGTCGACCAGCAAACCGTCGAAAATATAGTCGGCAAATCTCTCGAAGTCATCAAGTTCAACAGACGCATCAAACGCGTGTCCGACATCCTTCAGCTCGTTCCTGAATTTGGACAAGAGTGAGTGGACGACCGCAATTGCTGCCCTTGAGTCGTCCATCTTCGAATGCTTGATCGCCGTCGCCAATACTCCACCGCCCATCATGTCGAAGGTGCCCCAGTTCCTCGCGCTCTCAAGCTTTTCGACGACCGCTTGTAGCGCACCAAGAACCAATTTCCCGGCATCGATCGCCTCGCGGAGTTCACGCTTCTCAGCAATCAGATCTGCGAGTTGGTCATAGATCGCGTTCAGCCGTGAGGCCACGGAGTGCTTGCATTTGAACAACTCTTGTTCTTTCAGCAGGATCAGCTTTATTCGTTCTTCGTCGAGATCAGGAATTTCCCTTAATCTGGATTCATACTCCTCGATCGTTTGCTCCAGATCGGCGATAATCCGCTTTGATTGTTCAAAATTTAATTGCGCCGACAGCAATTGCCTTTTTTCCTCGTTCAGCACTTCCTCGCGGTTCCCGAGGATCATATGGAACAAGGCCGTCAGGCTGAATTCTTCGAGCATCGAGACATCGACATTTTCCTCGGCTAGTTTATTGGCGCATATCCGATTGCGTTTCGTTTCGTCATCCAATTTACTGCGAGCCCACTCGAGATCTCGCACGAGCTTTTCGCGACGATTGATGTCGTCCGCGTTCTTTTGGATCCGTTCGCTGATTTCCTGGAGTTCCATATGAGTTGAGGTGGTGGCCAAGCCTCAGCCGCAATCATATCTCATTGGTCGTGGTTTACAATTCATCCGAGGCAAAGTCGAAAGCAGCGCGGCTGAACGGCGCAAAAGGCGGCCGGCCGCGGAAAAAACTCGTTGCGTAGTCAGGGTACATTCCTCGGTTCAGCTGTCATCCTCCGAAATTATGTTGAGCCTCGAAATCATCTCGAAGTGTCGCCGGTTGTGAGTGACAAGCGGTATATCAAATTCGAGTGCCACTGCC
>JAKOSS010000534.1 GCA_029777145.1 Acidobacteriota bacterium
CGTGATAGCGCTTGTGGAGCTTGTCGACGACCGTTTCGATATGCAGCTGGCCCGAACCCGAAAGGATGAATTCCTTCGTCTGGGCGTCGCGGTCGAAATGGAGGCTCGGATCTTCCTCGAGGATCTTGTGCAGCGCGACCGAGATCTTCTCTTCGTCGGCGCGCGACTTCGGCTCGATCGCAAAGGCGATCGCCGCTTCCGGATACTCGACCGCCGGATAGACGATCGCGTTCGCCTTGTCGCACAGCGTGTCGCCGGTCTGCGTGTCCTTGAGCTTGACGACGGCGATGATGTCGCCGGTGCGCGCTTCGTTGACCTTGTCGAGCGCCTTGCCGTTGATGACATGCAATGCACCGAGACGCTCAGCCGTATCGCGGCTCGAGTTGTAAACCGTCGCATCCGACGCAACCTTGCCCGAGATGACCTTCATGACGTTGATGCGGCCGGCAAACGGATCGGCGATCGTGCGGAAGACGTAGGCCGAGAACGGCTCGTCGTTGGAATACTTGCGCGAGTGCTTGTCGCCGACGCCTTCGGGATTGCCGTAACCGTATTCCGCTTCGTGCGTTGCCGGGTTCGGTCCGAATTCGACGATGTGGTCGAGCAGGACCGAAAGACCGGCGAGCGTCGTCGATGAGACGGCGTAGACCGGGCAGAGCTTGCTCGCGGCGATCGCCTTGGAGAGATTGGCGACGACCTCTTCTTCTTCGAGCGTGCCGTTCTCAAAATACTTTTCCATCAGCGCGTCGTCGGATTCGGCGACGATCTCGACGAGCCGTTCGCGCGTCTTTTCAAAATTGTCGCGGCCGGTTTCGGGGATCGGGATCTCCTTCGCCTTGCCGTTCTCGTCGAATTCGTAAGCTTTCTGGTGGACGACGTCGACGACGCCCTTGAAGTTCAGTTCGGATCCGATCGGCAGCGTGAACGGCACGACCGAGCGCGCGAACGATTCGGTCGCCGTGTCGAGCGAGTGGCCGAAATCTGAGTGCTCCTTGTCGAGCTTATTGATGACCATGAACCGCGGCAGGATGAACTCGTTCGCGTAATTCCACGTCTTCTCGGTCTGGACCTCGATGCCTTTGACGCCGTCAACGACGACGATCGCGAGATCGGCGACGCGGAGCGCCGGACGGGCGTGCGAGACGAACGCGGCGTATCCCGGCGTATCGATCACATTTATCTTTTTGTCCTTGTATTCGAGGTGGGCGAAGTTGTTGTTGAGCGAGATCTTCCGTTCGATCGAATCCTCTTCGAAATCGGTAACGGTCGTCCCTTCATCGACGTGGCCCCAGCGGGGTGTTGCACCGGCAACGTACATCAGCGACGCGACGAGCTGGGTTTTACCCGCGTCGCCGTGCCCGATGACAGCCAGATTCCTGAGATCTTCAGTGGCGAATGCTTTCATGGTCGGCAGATTTCTCCTTAATTAGAAAAGATTGGATTGCGCCCGGTCCTTTATCGTTTGGGGAACCCCAATTGGAATCAGGCGAAGTCGCGGTGACGCGGAGGTCGCCGGCGCCGGACGCCGGACTGGGACTGTTAGCAATGATTAAATTTATCTTACGTATGTCGGAATCGCAAGAACGCGGGATTTCTTTAAGTTGCTGTAATAATTACCGGATGGATTTTACCGCCGAGGCGCGGCGACGCGGAGATTTCCGGGTGGTTTCGAAGAAGCCGCCGTGCCGGCCAATAACGCGTTCCGGCGCCGCCGCGGTTGGCTCCGGGCGACGTCTTGCGGGTTGTTCGGGGTCATATGATCGGAAGATCGTCGATTTCCTTACTATTTATGAAGCCAATCATTATAATTAAACGTCTTAGTAATAAGATTTCTTGTGCAGGGTCCGGCAGTATTTCGGAGGTCCGAACTTGATCAAAAGCAATCCCTCGAAGCCGACGATCATCGCTATCGTTCTGTTGATGGCGGTGGTGCGTGCGTTTGGTGCGCCCGGTGACGTCGATCCGAGCTTCGCGGCATATGTTGCGCGGACCGGAAGCTGGTCGCTGACGGGCGGCGTCCGGACGACCGAGGTCCAGCCTGACGGCAAGGTTCTTATCGGCGGGACGTTCAACGTCGCCGGCGGACTTTTCCGTCCGAACATCGCGCGGCTGAACGTCGACGGCACCGCCGATCCTTCATTCGTACCGCCGACGATCAGCGGCGGAACTTCAGTCTCGATCAACGCGATCGGTCTGCTTCCCGACGGCAAGCTGATCATCGCCGGCGATTTCACCTACGTCGACGGGCTTCTCATGCGCGGCATCGCGCGGCTCAATGCCGACGGTTCGTCGGACACCGCATTCAATACGGCACTTCAGAACAAGATCTATCTTCATGTCGGGACGATCAACGACATCGAGGTGCTTCCCGACGCGTCGTTTTTGCTCGCCGGCGATTTCGTCCTCGGTTTGACGCCTTCGACGACGGTTCACCTGTCCGTTTATCACATCGATGCCGACGGCAATTTCGATCCGTCGTTCAACTCGGTCGATACCGTCGCGATGGCCGTCCAAAAGGTCAAGCGTCTCGCCGACGGCAAGATCATGATCTCCGGTTCGAGCGGCAGCGGATTCAACAACACGGCGCTCGCGCGGCTTCATCCGACGGGATATATCGATTTTTCGTTCTCGGGCGTCCACGCGGCCGGTGCGATCTA
>JAKOSS010000535.1 GCA_029777145.1 Acidobacteriota bacterium
ATTATAGAATGAAGCGAATTCAATGAGTTCAGTTCCATAAACCGGTCGCCGCCTTTTCAACCGCGCCCGGTCTAAGTGTTGTTATGTTTCACTAATTTGGAGGCAGAATGATCAGTTTCAAAAAATCTACAAATGTTCTAAGAGCTGTCGCAGCGGCAACTTTGTCCGTTATGTGCGCGGCCTTGATCGCCCCCGTCGCCTCGGCGCAAACGCGCGATCTTTCACCATCGGTCGTGTTCACGAATTCGACCGCGATCACGGTCACGACCGGTGCCGCCAACAACGCGGTGCCTTATCCGTCAGGGATAACGGTTTCGGGAGTTTCCGGAACCATTCCGGCGACACCGGGAAGCGTCAAGGTCACGCTCAACAACTTCAGCCACACGTTCCCGGACGATCTTGGCCTTGTCTTGGTAGGACCGACCGGCGCGGCGCTCCTACTTCAGGATGGCGCCGGCGACGATCCCGATATGGTGAACGTGACGTACACTTTCAGCGATGACGGAGCGTCGACCTTGCCGGACCTCACCGCCTGGACCGCCGGGACGTACAAGCCGACCGCGTATTTCACGGGCGACAGTTTTCCGGCGCCCGGCCCCGGAACGGTTTATGGTAATCCCGGACCGGCGGGTGCGGGAACGGCGACGTTCGCGTCGACTTTCGGAGGAACCAACCCGAACGGCACGTGGAACCTCTACGTCCGCGATTTCGCGACCGGCGACGGCGGCGGGTTTGCGGGCGGTTGGTCGCTCGAGATCAGTTCCGCTACGCCGACCGCGACACAGCACGTTCTCGATTACGACGGCGACGGCAAGACCGATCGGGTTCTGGTCCGCAACATCGGCGGCGGTGCGAACGGTCAGGTCAGGTGGTTCATCAATCGTGCGGACGGCACGACCGTCGCGTCCGATTGGGGGCTTTCGAACGACTACTTCGTCAGCGGCGATTTCGACGGCGACCAGAAATCGGACATCGCGGTCTGGCGTCCTTTAACCAACAACCAACCTTCCGGGAACGCCTATTTCTATGTCCTGAACAGTTCGAACGGCACGGTCACGATCGAGGACTTCGGCCAGTCGGGCGACGATCCGACGGTCGTCGGCGACTATAACGGCGACGGCAAGACGGACTTTGCGGTGTACCGTGAGGGTGCGGCGTCGGGCGACCAGAGCACCTGGTTCTTCCGGACGACGCCGGGCGGCCCGATCAATTATCAGCCGTGGGGCTCGAACGGCGACTTCCCGGTACCGGGCGATTATGACGGTGACGGCAAGAACGACTTTGTCGTCCAGCGCAACAACGGCGGCGGCCAGGCACGTTTCTGGATGCTCCAGACAACGGCCGGCGTCGATAACTCGATCGTCTTCGGAACGCCGACCGACGGGGTCGTCCCCGGCGACTATGACGGAGACGGCAAGACTGACATCGCCACGGTCCGCGCATCAGGGGGAACGTATCTCTGGTTCGTAAGACCAAGTTCGACCGGCGTTATCTCAGCCGCTCCGTATGCGGTGTTTGGCAGTTCAGCGTCCGACTACCCGGCGCAGGGCGACTACGACGGCGACGGCAAGACGGACGTGGCCGTGTGGCGCAACACCGGCGTTTTCTGGTTCCTCGGCTCGTTCAGCGGCGCAGTCGGTGTTCCGTTCGGTTCGAGCGGCGACTATCCGGTCGCGAACTTCAACACCCACTGATTTTAGTTGAGGGCTAAATCTGACTCCGGCTCCGGTTTTCCGGGGCCGGTTTTTTTGCGATCAAAAACTGATCTGATCGGCGGAACTGACCTCGGTCCCGAGTTTTTGGATGGAATGGAGCCGCCAATTTTCCGCGGGTGCGGGAAAATCGGTACGAAAATGGCCGCCGCGCGACTCTTCACGCCACAGTGCGGCCGTCGCGATGAGTTTGGCGAGCGTCACGAAGTTTCGCGACGCCGTTGAAAGGTGCGCAGTTTCGATCTGGTTGAATTCGCTCAAGGCCCGCTTCAACGAATCCCGGTCACGAAGAATGCCGACCCGTTCCCACATCACGCGTTTGACGCGTTTCTTGACGGCGGTCGTCACACCCAACGATTCCTCCGGCGTCGGCGCGACCGGTTTGATCTCGCGCTCGACCTCGACGGGTTCGTATCCCGAAGTGTCTTCAATGATCGCGGCGCCGGCGCGCGCGCCGAAGACGAGTCCTTCAAGCAACGAATTTGACGCGAGACGATTCGCTCCGTGAACGCCGGTACAGGTGACTTCGCCCGCGGCGTAAAGGCCGGGAATCGTCGAGCGGCCATGCAGATCGGTGCGGATCCCGCCCATGCAGTAGTGCGACGCGGGTGAAACCGGAAGGAGATCCTTGGCGATGTCGAGCCCGTAGAATCGGCAGGTTTCGTAGATCTTCGGAAACCGTTCCCGCAAAAAGCTTTCGCTCAGGGCAGTCATGTCGAGATAAACGCTCCGCGTTCCCGTCCGTCGCATCTCGGCGACGATCGACCGCGAGACGATGTCGCGCGGCGCGAGTTCGAGACGCTCGTCGTAGTTACCCATGAAGCGCTCGCCGTATTCGTTGCGCAGGATCCCGCCTTCGCCGCGCATCGCTTCGCTGAGCAGGAAGCGGGGCGAATTCTCGAGATTGAGCGCCGTCGGATGAAACTGCACGAACTCCATGTCGGCCATTTCGGCGCCCGCGAAATATGCCATCGCCATGCCGTCGCCGGTCGCGACCGCCGGATTGGTGCTGTGCTGGAAAAGCTGTCCCGCGCCGCCCGTACAAAGGATGACACCCCGTGCGTAAAGATCGCGCGGCGACCGCAAGATCGGATCGAGAAAGCGAACACCGACGCAACGCCCGTCTTCGATGACCAACGATTCGGTGTTTGCGAACGGCGTCAGCGTGATCGTTCTTTCCTGCCGCGCCCTGGCGATCATCGCACGGACGATCTCGCGTCCGGTTGAATCGCCGTGGGCATGAAGAATTCGGCGTCGCGAATGGGCCGCTTCCTGCGTGAAAACGAGCTTTCCGCCGTCGCGATCGAATTCCGTCCCCCAATCGATCAGCTGCTTGATGTACCTCGTGCCCTCGGCGACAAGAATTTCCACCGCTTTCTCGTCGCAAAGCCCGGCGCCGGCGACGAGCGTGTCGCCTTCATGAAGCTCGGCCTTGTCGTCGTCGGAGAGAACCACTGCCACGCCGCCCTGCGCATATTCCGAGTTGGATTCGCTCGTCTTGTCCTTCGTCAGAACCGATACGTGGGCGCCCGAACCGGCGATCTCGATCGCCGCGCGCAACCCCGCGACCCCGCTCCCGATCACGACATAATCTGTCTCAAGTGACATCAACTGGAAATTTAGCAGATTAAGGCCGGAACGAAAAGATGACGCGGGGTGCAAACTCTTGACAACTCAATGGTTTTGATTATTGAATCTATCCAGGACGCAATGAATCAAACTGAAAAGAAAGTGGTTGAGTTTCATAAGGGAAAGATCGACGGAGTGGTCACGTATCCGCTCCGCAAATTCGTCGACGACCGCGGCTGGCTTGCGGAGTTGTTCAGACACGACGAGATTGACGCTGAGTTCTATCCGGCGATGGCCTATATTTCCGTGACCGAACCCGGCGTGCAGCGCGGACCGCACGAACACGTCGAACAGGCCGATCTGTTCTGTTTTTTGGGCAGCGGGAATTTCAAGCTCGCGCTTTGGGATAATCGTGCGGATTCACCGACGTTCCGCACGATGTCGACCTATTACGTCGGGGCCGACAACCCGATGGCGGTGATCATCCCGAAAGGCGTCGTTCATGCGTATCGCAACATCAGCACGCTCGAAAAGGGAGTCGTGATCAACTGTCCCAACCGTCTTTACATGGGTGAAGGCAAAAATGAAGAGATCGACGAGATCCGTCACGAGGATGATCCGGAGACCATCTTTCGATTTTAGATTCTGGATTTGCGATTTGCGATTGAGATCCGATTCTTGAATCTTCAATTTTGAATCTTGACTCTTTAACGTAGAAATCAATCTTCGGCCACCGGCGGCGTTGTTCCCGCACGAACGCAGGCCGTCGCCACCCCGGACGCTGGGTTTGGGGCCGCGAACGGTCAGCCGGCGGCCGATCTTCACATCCAACGACAGCAATGAAAATCGTTCGCATCATCGCGCGCCTCAATGTCGGTGGCCCGGCCCGACATGTAACCTGGCTGACCGATGCCATGCGCGAGGGCGAATTCGAGACGGTCCTTCTCACCGGAACGGTTCCCGAAGGCGAAGAAGATATGGGATATTTCGCGACCGATCTTGGGATCGAGCCGGTCTTCATCCCTGAAATGAGTCGCGAACTGTCGCCGAAAGATGCGATTTCCCTTTTCAAAGTTCTCCGGCTGCTGGTTCGTGAACGACCCGACGTCGTCCACACGCACACCGCCAAGGCAGGAACCGTCGGTCGTATCGCGGCCTTCCTTTACCGATGGCTTTGCTGGCGAAACGTTAAGGTCGTTCATACATTTCACGGCCACGTCTTTCACAGTTACTACGGCGCGATGAAAACGTCAGTTTTCCTGACGATCGAACGCGTTCTCGCCCGAATCGCGACCGATCGGATCGTCGTGATCAGCGACCAGCAACGCGACGAGATCAATCGGGTCTTCAAAGTCGGCCGGCCCGAACAGTTCGCCGTCATACCGCTCGGGATCGACCTCGGCTCGTACGAATCCGGGCCCGGTTCCCGAAAGTCATTCCGCGCGGCGATCGGTGTCCGCGATGATGAAGTCGTCGTCGGATTCGTCGGCCGTCTCACGGAGATCAAGAATCTGCCGATGTTCATTGAGGTCGCCCGACATTATCGCGAGACGCGGACGGCGGCGGATCCGAAACTCAGGTTCGTCATCGTCGGAGACGGTCATGAGCGGGAATCGCTTGAACGACTGTCGCGCGAGTCGGGCACCGACGATATAGTCAGCTTTGCCGGCCATCGCGACGATCCGCAGACGTTCTACGCCGGGCTCGACATCGTCGCGCTGTGTTCGCTCAACGAGGGAACGCCGCTGTCGCTGATTGAAGCGATGGCCTGTCGGAAGCCGTTCGTTTCGACCGCGGTCGGCGGTGTGGTCGATCTGACGGGCGATCCGGTCGCCGCTGAACCTGGCTATGAGATACGGGAACGAGGCCTCACGGCGGCTTCCGAAGACGCTTCCGGATTCGTCGCGGGATTGCTCCGGTTGGCGTCCGACGCGGATCTCCGAACGCGCCTTTCGGAATCCGGTCGGCAATTTGTCGAATCAAGCTACGGGCGTGAGCGGCTCGTCGCCGACATTGGTGAATTGTACCGGGAACTTGCGGCGTGAAATCGTTGAAGTGCTTGATTTTGGCGTTCGATTGTTTTGTAATAGCGGGAAGTTAGCGCTCGATTGATTTTACGTTCGTAACCTGATGTTCGAGGTCTTTTCCTACCCAATTTTGGTTGGTGCGGTGAGTTTTGCGCTTTCCGTTCTGGCCACCTTCGTCGTTCGCGAATTAGCCCGACGCTATGGCTTCGTCGCCAAACCCAAGGCCGACCGGTGGCACAAGAAACCGACGGCGATGATGGGCGGTGTCGCCATCTTTCTGACGACGGTTATCATATATGCCGTATTCGTCCCGCACACACGCGATTCGCTGATCGTTCTCGGCGCCAGCACCGTGTTGTTCTTCGTCGGACTCCTCGACGATCTTCTCAACATCAAGCCGTATCAGAAGCTGTTCGGACAGGTCATCGGAACCGCGATCGTCATCGGGATGGGCCTGAAGATCCCGTGGACCGGTTACGAGATGATCGACATTTGGATCACCGTCCTGTGGATCATCGGCATCACCAACGCGATCAACCTTCTCGACAATATGGACGGCCTGGCGGCCGGAATCTCGGCGATCGCCGCGTTTTCGCTCGCCATCGGATTCGGCGCCGACGGCCAGATCGACGAACTGTTGCTGATCGGCGTGTTCATCGGAGCGCTCGCCGGTTTTTTGGCGTTCAACTTCAATCCTGCCTCGATCTTCATGGGCGATTGCGGATCGATGTTCGTCGGCTTTCTGCTTTCGACGTCGGTCTTGCTGAATCAGGTCGGCGGTCGTTCTCGCGGCGTTCTGACGATCCTCGCGGTTCCCGTCCTGATCCTGTTCGTTCCGATCTTCGACACGACGTTCGTCACGATCCTCAGAAAGATCTGGGGACGCAAGGCGTCGC
>JAKOSS010000536.1 GCA_029777145.1 Acidobacteriota bacterium
GACGCTCGTCACGGCGTACGAAGCCGACTACTTCAAGATCCCGCTCGAACTCGACGCATACGACGAGTACTCACCGAAACAGATCAAGGAGACGATCGCGGGGCTCGAACGCGAAATGCGCGACGCCGCCAAAGAGATGAAATTCGAGCGCGCCGCCGAATTGCGCGACAAACTCAAGTATCTCCGCGACCGGCAAATGCAGATGTCCTGAACGCCCGATACCGGACGAGCGAAGTGAATTTGCGAAAGTTCGCGGCCGATCGAAGAAAAACGGCAATTTCGGTGCAAGTTTCGGAGTTGAAATTCGTTGACACTAAATGGAGCCGACTGATAGAGTTGAACAGGGTTTAACACGTCTCAAGCCCTGATTCCGCCGGTCAGTCCTTACAACGAACAATGTCATCGATCAAATGCCCGAATTGTGAACTCGTGAGCTTTTCTTCCGCCCGCTTTTGCATGCGCTGCGGAACCGATCTCGCCGCGTCCGGCGGAGGTTATCAAACGCAGATCCTGCCGACCGTTGAACCGACGGAGATGCGTCAGACGACGCCGCTTCCGCCACCGAATGCCGGCAATTTTCCGCCGCCGGAACAACCGTATTCGGCTGGGTATTCGCTGCCGCGTTTTCCCGAAGAAATGCGGCCGGGCTACGGGATCCAGCTTCCGCCGCAGCCGGCGTATTTTCCGACCGAAGTAGCGTACAAGCGCGTCGGATCCGAGATCGCGCTACATCAGAACGCGCAATTGCCGCAATACTGCGTCAAATGCGCCCAGCGACTCGGATACGGCGACGGTGCGGTCATCAACCAGAAGATGCGTTGGCATCATCCGGCCGTCTATATCGCAGTCATCAGTCCGCTCATCTACGTGATCCTCGCGGCGGTTCTGAGCAAACGATTTTCGGTCGACGTTCCGCTCTGCAACGAGCACATCGCAAAACGCAGGAACTCCGGACGCGCGATCGCCGCCGCCTCTCTCGCGTTCTTCGCGCTGATCGTCGCGGCCTTCAGCGCCGATTGGGCGGGAATCGGATTCATGTTGATCTTCGCCTGGATCATGACAGCCGCTTTCGGTATCCGGTACGCGTTCAAACCTCTCCGCGTGAAGCGCGTCGAAGGTTCGTACTACTACCTCGAAGGTGCCGCGGAAGAATTCCTATCGATCCTTCCTCATTAGGCCAACTCATGGAAAATGCGCTGCTTAGCGGACGATATCGAATCATCCGGCAGATCGGCGCCGGCGGTTTCGGCTTCACCTTTCTCGGCGAGGATCTCGGCTTTCCGCATCATCCGAAATGCGTCATCAAGCTCCTCAAACGACAGACGCGCGATGCCGCCTCGATGCATCTTGCCGGAGAACTGTTCCAACAAGAGGCGGAAACTCTTTATCGACTCGGCCGTCATCCGAACATCCCGGCGCTGATCGCGCACTTCGTCGATCGCGGCGAGTTCTTTCTCGTTCAGGAATTCATCGAAGGCCACACGCTCGATCGCGAGTTTCTCGGCGGAAAACGCTATAACCAGCAGGAAGCGATCCAACTGCTCGGA
>JAKOSS010000047.1 GCA_029777145.1 Acidobacteriota bacterium
ACTTCCTTCTGCTCGTTGTTGCGCGAGATCGTGATCGCTGTCGGCGCGCCCTTGCTCTCGAGGATCAGGTTTTTGACCTCGAACTGATTGCGTACGACCTTGCCGTTGACGGCGGTGATCAGATCGTCCTTCTTGAGTCCCGCCGCTTCGGCCGGCATTCCCTCGGAAACCTGCGCGACGACGACCGGTTCGGCACCCATGTCGGGCACGAAATCCAGCTCGCCGAGGCCATTTCCGTTGACGTCGACGCGCGTCGGCGTGATCGTCATCTGGATCCGTTTGCCGTCGCGCTCGACCGAGATCGGAACCTGCTTGTCGGCGAGGATCGCGGCGTCTTTGCGAAGACGATCGAACGTCGGATTCTCGGTCCCGTCAAACGCGACGATCCGGTCGCCCGGCTTGATCCCGGCCTTTTCCGCGGCGCCGTTCGGCGTCACGAGCCCGACGACCGGTGCCGGCATCGCCGGAATTCCGTACATCATCGCGACCGTGAACGGGATCGCCAGCGCGAGCACGATGTTCATGAACGGCCCGCCGAGCATCACCAAGAACTTCTGCCAGCGCGGACGAAGTTCGTAAAGTTCTTCCTTCGGGACGACGAATGCGTCGGCGCCCTGGCCGTCTTCGGCCGCGCCGATGTTTCGTTCTTCCAAAAACGTCCCGACATCCTTCGAGCTTCCGCCTTCGAGCGGCGCCGTCGCCTCGTCACCGTAGAGTTTGACGTACGCGCCGAGCGGGATCGCCGAGATCCGGTAGTCCGTACTCCCGACCTTGAATCCCCAGATCCGCGGTCCAAGACCGAAGAACGAGTAGGCTTCGACGCGCATTCCGAGCATTTTCGCGACAATGAAATGTCCGAACTCGTGAATGTTGATCGCAACTCCGAGCACAAAGACAACCGCAAGAATAACTAGCAAAATATCCGGCATTAAGATTTCCCTCGTTAACTGGCCAACAAGAAACTTAGAAACTTGAAATTAATTTCAAGTTGCAATTTTTAGGATAAAACGCGCGCCAAACATTCGCAAACTAGGCCCCGGCGCCCGACGCCAGCGCGAGTCCGGCGTTCGTCCGCGCCCAGGCGTCGGCAGCGAGGATCGACTCGAGATCCGTGACCGGCGCCGGAACATGCGCGTCCATCACGGCGCCGATCACGACCGGGATGTCGCTGAGACGGATTCGGCCGGCAAGAAACTCGGCGACGGCGACCTCGTTGGCGGCGTTGAGCACGGCGGGCATCGTCCCGCCCGAGCATAGGGCGCGGTACGCGAGCGCGAGACACGGGAAACGGTCGATGTCGGGTTCTTCGAACGTCAATTGCGAAGTTTTTGTGAAATCGAGCGGCGGCAGGCAGTTCTCGAAGCGCTCAGGAAACGTCAACGCATATTGGATCGCGTGTTTCATATCGGTCACGCCGAGCTGGGCGATGATCGATCCGTCGACGAGTTCGACCATCGAATGGATCACCGACTGCGGGTGCACGACGACCGAGATGCGGTCCGCGTCGAAACCGAAAAGCCATTTGGCCTCAATGACTTCGAGTCCCTTGTTCATGAGCGTCGCCGAATCGATCGAGATCTTGTCGCCCATCTTCCAGTTGGGATGATCGAGCGCCTCCTCGCGCGTCGCGTTCTCGATCTCGGCCTTCGTCTTCGTTCTGAACGGTCCGCCCGACGCCGTCAGAACGAGCCGTTTGACCTCTTTGACCGACTCGCCGCGAAGACATTGATGGATCGCGTTATGTTCGGAATCGACGGGAAGGATCTCGGCGCCGGACCGTGTGGCGGCGGCTGTCATCAGTTCGCCGGCCATAACAAGCGTTTCCTTGTTGGCGAGCGCGACGCGTTTGCCGGCTTCGATCGCCCGAAGCGTCGGGACAAAACCGACCGCCCCGACCGTTGCGGAGACGACCGTTTCGGCGTCCCGGTGCGTTGCGACGGCGACGAGTCCCGCCTCGCCGGTGACGATCTGCGGTTTGTGATCACCGAGCATTGCGGCAAGTTCGGCAGCGGCGGTTTCGTCGCGGACCGCGACCAGTTCGGGTTTGAATTGCCCGATCTGCGCCGCGAGTTCTTCGACATTCGAACCGGCCCCGAGCGCGACGACCTTGAATTGTCCCTGGAGATGCTCGACCACCCGAAGTGTGTTGCGTCCGATCGATCCGGTCGAGCCGAGAATGGAGATTCCCTTCATAAATAACGGGAATCAGAATATCACGTTGGATTCAGGGTTCAAGATTCAAGATTCAAAATTCAAGGTTCAAATTCGAGATCAATGCTGTCCAAATCGTTTGCCGGGCGCTCCGCGAAGGCTTGAGTTCATTGTCCGTCATACGCTGGAAAGCGGGTTTTCAAAAAGGATCCCCGTAACTCGGGATTGCCGCAATCGGCCATAGCGTGCGGAGCACGCGTCGCGTCGGTAGCACCAGGTGAAGGCGAAGCCGAGCCTGGTGTCCGAGCGCGCGATGATTCCGGAGCGTGCGAAACACGCGATGCCGGGCCAAAAAACGCGTGTTTCACACGCTCGGACAAAAAG
Source organism: Acidobacteriota bacterium (assembly GCA_029777145.1). Next base: position 2,536 of record JAKOSS010000047.1, read on the forward strand.
CGGGTTCGGCACACCACGCGTTTGCTTGGTTGTCGAGATTTTTCGACGATTAGGACGGGGTTTATTCAAGATTCAGGATTGAACGAAGTGATTTTGAATTTTGAACCTTGAATTTTGAATTACGCTTCGGTGTCGTGGAAATCAAGCACACTCTCCATGCGGTTCGCCTTTTCGATACCGGCTGCCTGTTGGTCGGCGAGATATCGGTTGAAAGCGTCGGACCGCCCGCGCGGGACGCTCAGTGTTTTCCATTCGGACGCGCGGAAATGCTTGGCGAGAAACGCGATCTGGCCGACGTGGTAGGCATAATGCGTCAACTGGCGGTTGATCGCCTCGACGATCGTGTGCGGTTCGCCGCGGATCGCGACCGTCTTTGCGAAATCATCGGCCGTCAGCCCTTCGAGCGCGCCGAAGAGAGTCGCCCAGCCCGATTCCCAGAATTCCATCAAGGCTGCCCGGCTTTCTTCCATGATCTCGAATTCGGTGTCGCGGTGACGGTCGGCCTTCTCGCCGTCTGACGTCAGAAAATCACGCCACCGCGAACGCTGGTTGCCGGCGATATGTTTGACGATCTGCGC
>JAKOSS010000537.1 GCA_029777145.1 Acidobacteriota bacterium
AGTTCCGACGGTCAGCTCATGGCCAACACCTACGGGCTTTCATCTGACGTTCTCGTTCCGGCGGATTATGACGGCGATGGAAAGACGGATCTGGCGGTCTATCGTTCGGGAATTTGGTACGTACTCGGATCGCTCAACGGCTTCTACGCATTTCAGTACGGATTGGCGGCGGACATTCCGACGCCGGCCGACTATGACGGTGACGGAAAAGCAGACGCCGCAATCTATCGGAACGGCGTCTGGTATGTTCTGAAATCCGGCAACGCGTCGACCGAGATCACGAACTTCGGTCTCGCGGGAGACACTCCTCTGCCGTCATTGCACGTGCGATTCTGATGATCGGGAGAGAAGGGATGGTTCGGCGCCATCCCTTTCTTGCTTACTGAACGTCCTTTCCGGCGACGATGATCGGCAATCCGGCCTTTACGAGAACCTTGTTCAGCTCCGAAGTGTCGTCGTTGATGAACTTGTTGATCTCGGCGATCTTCGCCGGAACCTGCTTCGACAGCGTCGCATAATTCTCTCGCAAAACCGGCGTCGGACCGGCATTCCCGCCCGCGACCGCAAAATAGAGTCCGTTCAATTGATCGGCGAACCGCGCCGCGCCGCGCAGACCTTCGTCCGGATCGCTCGCCATGCTGCGGATCAGTTCGGTCAGCCGTTTCTTGTACGCCTCGAGCGCCTTTGCAGCATCCGGAGGAACCTCGCCGAGGCGTTCCTTGGTTACCGACTCGATCTGCGTCGCCTGCAATCGATAGCTGTCGAGCGCCCTCAGTCCCTCGTTGATCGGCGACACGAGATCCCGAAGTTTCATTGCCAGCTCAAGCTGTTCCGCCAATTGCTGCGGCGTGACGCGGATCGTCGGATCCATCCGGACCTCGACCGTCTTTTCGAACTTCTTGTCGCCGACCGTCATTCGAACCATATAAGTGCCCGGCAAAACCTGCGGTCCGCGCGGTACGAATCCGAATTCCATCTGCTCGGGAGTCGGCGGCCGGCGCTGTTTCGCGCCTTCGTACGTAAGTCCCCAGATCGCGCGGTTGAGTCCTTTCTCGCGCGGGAAGCCTTTGATCTCGGTAACGAGTTTGCCGGCGGAATCGAAGACTTCCATCTTGACGGGCGTCTTCGCGTCGGGCTTGTCTTTCAGATAATACGTGATCAGTGCGCCCGGCGGCGGATTCGGACCGCGGTAGATCTTGTCGCCCACGCCGTACCGCGACATTCGCATCGAGAAGCGATACGCGAGTCGTATATCGAAGAGATTCGCGGTCGAATCAAGGACCGACTGGCTCAACTGCTGGATCGGCGTCGCGTCGTCGAAAACGTAAATGCTCCGCCCGTGGGTCGCGAGGATCAGGTCGTTATCGCGCGGATGAACGAGAACATCATGGACTGCAACCCGCGGCAGATTCTTGAAGTTGAGTTCGATCCATTTCGAGCCGCCGTCGTACGAGGCATAGAGTCCGAGTTCGGTCCCGGCGTAAAGCAGGTTCGGATTCCGATGGTCCTCGGTAACGACGTGAACGTAGGCGTTCGCCGGCAGATCACCGGAGATGTTCGTGAACGACTTCCCGCCGTCGGTGGTCTTGAAGATGTACGGCTTGTAATCGTCGGACTTGTGACGGTCGAACGCGACGTACGCGGTTGAAGCATTCGTCCGCGACGGCTCGACGTGCGAAACGGACGATTCGGCGGGCAGATTCGGAACGTTCCTGACGACGTTTGTCCAATTCTTGCCGCCGTCGGTCGTGACTTGCAGGTTTCCGTCGTCGGATCCTGCCCAGAGCTGATTCGCCTGAACCGGCGATTCGGCGAGACTGATGATCGTGCAGTAGTACTCGGCCGACGTGTTCTCGGGGAAGATCGGTCCGCCGGCATCCTTCAGACGCTCCGGATTGTTGGTCGTCAGATCCTGACTGATCTGCGTCCAGGTAAGTCCGAAGTCCGTCGACTTGAAAACCGCGTTGCCCGCCAGATAGACCGTGTTCTTGTCGTGCGGCGAGAGGATCAGCGGCGCGTTCCAGTTGAACCGGAACTTGTCGTTCGATGCGGCACCGCCGACTCCGATGAACGGCACGACCGACTGCTGCTCGCGGTTGCGCATGTCTGTGCGGACAACGCTCCCGCCCTGCGATTCGGTCAGGAAAAGGTCCGGATCGTCCGGATGAGCGATCGCGAAGAAGCCATCACCGAAACTGATCATCCGCCAGTCGTCGTTCATGATCCCGGCCGGTTCGCGGTTGCGCGACGGTCCGACCCAAGTTCCGTTGTCCTGCAGCCCGCCTGAAAGATTGTAGAAAGGCAGCGCGTTGTCGGCGAAAACCTGATAGAACTGGCCCATCGGAGCGTTGTTGACGTATTCCCAACTGACGCCGTCGTAGGTCACGGCGATGCCGCCGTCCTGTCCCTGCCACATTCGTTTCGGGTTCGCCGGATCGATCCACAGCGCGTGGAAGTCGATATGTGTCGACGGCGAGATGCGCTGGAAGTTGCGGCCGCCATCGAGCGATTCGAACAACGGCGAAGCGACGGCGAAGACATGATTTTCGTTCGTCGGATCGACTTTGATCAGCGTGTAGTAGAAGCCGCGTCCGACGAGCTGTTGCTGCCGATTTACCAGCTTGAAAGTCTCTCCCTTGTCATCGGATCGCCAGACGGTCCCTTCCTTGGCTTCAAGGATCGCGTACACGACGTCGCCGTTCGACGGCGAGATCGCGACCCCGACGCGGCCGATCGCTTTCGGCAGGCCGGCGGTGATCTTGTTCCATGTCCGGCCGCCGTCGATCGAACGGAAAACGCCGCCCTTTTCGTCGCCGCTGACGAACGTCCAGGCTTTGCGCTCGAACCGCCACATCCCGGCGACGAGCACGTTCGGGTTGTGCGGGTCGATGTCGAGATCCGATGCGCCGTGTTCATTGTCGATATAGAGAGTTTTCGTCCACGTCTTGCCGCCGTCGGTCGTCATGAAGACGCCGCGTTCGTCGTTCTTTCCGAAGGCGTGGCCGATCGCCGCGACGTAAACAATGTCAGGATTCTTCGGGTTGATGACGATCTTCGAGATCGTGTTCGTGTCCTTCAAACCCATGTGTTTCCATGTCTTTCCGCCGTCGGTCGATTTGTAAACGCCGTCTCCGAACGAGACCGAATTACGAACATTCGCTTCGCCGGTCCCGACCCAAACGACGTCCGGATTTCCCGGTTCGAGCGCGATGTCGCCGACCGAGATCGACGACTGG
>JAKOSS010000538.1 GCA_029777145.1 Acidobacteriota bacterium
AATCGTTTCAGCTTGGTCCGGCTGGTTTGTTTGATCTCTTTCATTCTTGGTGTTTGAGACGATTCAGCGTATTTTCGAAATAGCTGATAGCTGATAGCTAAGAGCTAGAATGATCCGCAGAAAAGAACCGTCACTCAGTCACGATTCTTCCCGACAAAAACGGTCGCCCGAGGCGCCTTCAAGAATACAACGCAGCCTCCGTCGGACCGAACCGCGTGGATATTGCCCGGCGCGGTGAATAAGTAGTCGCCGGCGAAAAGATGATCGCCACCGAGATGGATGTCGCCTTCGAGTACGAAGACCTCTTCACCGCCGGGATGCGTGTGAAGCGGATACCGCGCGCCGGCATCAAATTTCAAAAGGATCGTCGGAGCGCGTCCGGTAGATTCGTCGAACATCAATGTTTTGACATAAACTCCCGCCACGGAATCCTCCGCGATCGATGACAACGGCTGCCATTCCTTTGCGTCGTGCCTGACCAATTGATTCAGCTCTTTGTTCATTTCTGCTCCGCCAGCGGAAAGTAGCGCTCCGCGAGCACGTTGAAATGATGGATCTGGTGGCCGATCATGTTGAATCCCATCGCGAGAACCGACATCTCTTCCTTCCAGATCTTTCCCTCGATCGCCAATATCCGGTCGTCGAACCCGGCGAACATGTCGATTGTCGAAACGCGTGATGATCGCAGTTCGCGTATCACTTCCGAGATGTTCCGCGAATCAGCGTTCGAGTTCACAGCGAGCACCTGCTCGTCGATCCCTTGCGGCGTTATTCCCGCCGCGCGCGCGTAAACCAGCGCCCGGTAGGCGAAGATCCGTTCGAAGTCGGTAATATGTTGGATCACCGAGTTGATCGTCCATTTTCCGGGTTGATATACCTCGAGTCCGATGCGTTCGAGCCGGCTCATATCAAGATCGTCGATCTGCCGCAGACTCTCGGAAAGTGCTTCGTCGAGAGTCGTGTCCCGCACCAAGTTGATGTACCGGCCGAAATATTCCGGCATCGGATCGATCTGCGAGCGTTTGAGATTCTTCATCAATCTTTCCTCCGTTGCATGTTCATAAACCAATTCCATTCCCACGTCCGGCCTTCGTCGGCCGAGAACGCCTGACTCCAAACCGGGCGGTCCGGGTCGGTCGCGTCCCATCTGAATTTGACGATGATCGACTTTCCTTCAAATACGTCGCGGGCGAGAAATTCGCCGACTCCGTTCACGAACGATCCGACCTGCGGCGGATCGAGTGTCGCGCGTTCCGAATCGGTCCAAAAGATGCTCCAAAGCTTTGTCGCCGGATCGAACAACCGCAGCGCGTATCCTTCGAACGGACCGCCGAGAGCCTCGGTAAAATAGGATTCAGCGTTTCCTTTGCCGCGCAGGATCGGGCGGCACTCGCTCGTCGCTTCGAACTCGAACCAATCGTCGCAATCGTCGAGCCGCCGTGCGAGTTTGCGATTCGCGATCCGCCACTTGCCGTAACAAAAATTGAAATCCTCGGGCGTCGAAGTTTTCGACGCGTTGGTCTGCAAGTCATTCATAACGAGTGTCAGATTAGATCCAAAGTGGAGCTATCACAATATCCAATTTTGTGAAAAGTGATATAACCAATATGCGATGAGAAATGAATCGATCCCGTTCATCATGCTTTCCCACAGATCGTCCGACGCACCCTTCTATCGTCAGATCTACGAAGCCGTCCGCGATGCCATCCTCAGCGGCCGACTGACGTCCGGTACGCGCCTTCCGTCGTCCCGGAGCATGGCGACACAACTCAGCGTTTCGCGTATCACGGTCGTCAACGCTTTCGATCA
>JAKOSS010000539.1 GCA_029777145.1 Acidobacteriota bacterium
CGGAGCGTATGTACCCAACGAGTTGAAGGAGTCGCTTCGCCGGCGGGCTGCGCTCGAGCATCGAACGCTTTCACAGGAGATCACGCGGATCCTGATCGAAGCCGTCCACGGACAGGGATTGCCTGTCGGAAGCGTCGATCGTCGGAACGCGACCTCGATGCCGCGGCGCCGTGCGACCGATCCGCTTCCCCGTCGCCGGGCAGACGATCTCCCTTATATTTCGCCCGAAAAAGACAAGTAGATCGCTTTCGAATCAGATGATGAGTCCGTGCCGTTTCTCCGCGGCCGGGCTTTTTCTATTTCACCCTCACTTTGCTAAACTTGACGGCAATGAGCAACAAATATTTTTGGCTTTCGCTGGTCGGTATGGCGGTCTGTTTCGCCGGCGGATTCCTACTCGCAAACTCACTGAACCGTAACGAGATAGCCGCGCTGCAAGCGCAGCAACGGACGGCGCCGACAAATCCGAATCCAGCGGCCACTCCGGCAAATGCGGAGCCAGAACTGTCAGATTCGGAGATCAAGCAAAAGATCGCGGAGGCGGACAAGGACCCGAACAACGTTTCGTTTCAGAAGGACCTCGGGATCGCGCTTTACCGTTACGGCGGCGCCAAGCAGAACCCGGCGCTGATCGACGAAGCCGTCCGTCTGCTCAAGCGGGCAGACGAGAAATCACCGAAGGACTTTGAGACGATCGTGACGATCGGCAACGCGTTGTTCGATATCGCGGCGATGCACAACGACAAGGCGGGCTACAAACCGGCCCGCGACTATTATCAGCGTGCGCTTGAGATCAGGCCGAATGACGCCGAAGTCACGGCGGATTTCGGTTCGACTTATTTCCTTGGCGAACCGATGGAGATCGAAAAGGCGCAGACGGAACTGACGAAGGCGCTCGCATTGAACGCGACCAACGAACGCGCGCTCCAGTTCCTGACACAGGTCTATATCAAGAAGGGCAACAAGGCTGAGGCCGAAAAGACGTTTGCGAAGCTCAAGTCCGTGAACCCGTCGAACCCGATGATCCAGGCGCTGACGACGCAGATGCAAACCGGCAAAGTCGAATAGATGCGCGAACTTTTCGTAATCCTGCTCGTCGCCGCGATCCTGCTCCTGCTGACCGCGATCAAATACAGGCGACAGATCTTCGCCGTCATCCGTTTTTGGCGGATGATGAAGGCGATGAAGTCCGGACAAACTTCCGGAGGTGGATCCCAGATCCCGCCAAAACGCGACCCGGCGGACGTCGAACTCGTTCGATGCTCTCACTGCAACGCGTGGAAGCCCCGCGCCGAATCTCTCAAATTCTCACGCGGAAATTTCTACTGTTCGAGCGAATGCGTGAACGCCGCGATGAATGTCCGCTGATCTTCGTCCGCTGTGCCGGAAATCCGGAAAATTGTTCGCGATTTTCGCGGCGTCAACGCCCAAATCGCTTGCTATCGTCGACCTCTTCGCTTAATCTCCCCTCCAAGTGGTAGTGATCGTGTTGTTCCCGCCTGATTTGAAGGTTGAGGGACGCGGAACAGCGCCGTCTTTTTGGGTTTTAATACAACAATTTGGGAACGAACATGGAACCTGCAGATGTGTTTGGTCCGGCGGAAGTTCGGGCGCACCTCGAGGTGGATGGAGGTGCGTGATTTCGCATGTCATCGGCCCGGACCGGGTCTGGACGAAAGCAGTTTCCGCGGATCAGTTTGCAGGTCACCGTGGTGATCCGGGATTGAATTTGAAAGATTTGCATCGGAGAAATTGAAAAATGAAATTGCGCGGTTTGGCTCTCATAGCGACGGTCATGTTGATCGTACTCGGTTTTGCTGCAGACTCGGCGGTTGCCCAGTCAAGGAAGTCCGTCAGGAAGAACTCCCGATCTCGGAAGGCGTCGAATTTGAAGAAGACACCGAAAGAGATCGAGGTCACGACCGAGGACGAAGGTCTCGATCGCAAGACACCGACCAGGCGGGGTGACCGGAGCGAATCCGACCGCCAGACGAAAGTCAGAACCGCGCCGGCCGCGGCAAACTTTCAGACCCGCGACGATTGGGGCCGGCCAAGGGAGTCAAAACTCAAAAAGGCAGGGACCTTCGGCGGCGATCTTCGCACTTTGCCGAAAACGAGACCAAAGGACATTGAAAGACCGGAACGCGAAGGCCCGAACGATCCGCCGATCTTCATCAAGCCAAAAGACGTTCTCCCGCCCGATCTTCTGCCGCAGCCGCAGGTCGTGCCGGCCGCTCCCGCGCCGACACCGCTCGTCCAGTTTGACGGAATGGGCCGGCCTCCGGGAAACGGTTTCCCTCCAGACACGAACGGCGACGTCGGACCGAATCACTATATTCAGACGATTAACACGTCGCTCGCGATCTACGACAAATCGACCGGAGCCGCGATCGTCGGACCGCTTTCATTCAACACTTTCATGAGCGCCGGAGCCTTCGGCAACCTGTGCGACACGAACAACTTCGGGGATCCGATCGTGCTCTACGATACGTTCGAAGATCGCTGGATCATCACGGATTTTGCGTTCACGCTCGACGGCACCGGCAGCGTTCCGAGTCCGCCCGGAGCTTTCCAGTGCTTTGCCGTCTCCCAAAGCGGAGATCCGGTCGCCGGCGGCTGGTATTACTATTCGATCAGCATCACGGATTCGCTGAACGATTACCCCAAATTCGGAATCTGGCC
>JAKOSS010000540.1 GCA_029777145.1 Acidobacteriota bacterium
GCTGCTTTTATGACGGCGACCGGGCGCGCCGGGATCTCCGGATCCGGCGGCGGGACTGCCGAAAATTCGGGTTCCGCGGATTGCGCGATCTTGAGATCGTTCGACGCAAAAGCCGTCAGCGATACGCTCACGTCGCGCTCGAATTCCCCGCCGTCGACCATCCTGAAATCAGGCGCGTCGAAGACGAATTCCGCGTCGCCGATCCGGGCGACGAATCCGCCGTCGAAATCGGACGAATCACGTTCGATCTGCGAGAGCAACGTCACACCGATTGAACTCTCGCCCGCAAAATGCGGGTTGAACCCGACGAGTTCCTGATCGATATTTCCCTGCAAATACATCTCGGCGCCCGACGGATCCGAATAGATCAGGTAAAAGCCGAGCGCGACCTGCACGGGCTTGGCGACCTCGAGAACGTGAATGATCATCTCGTTGATCGCCGTCTCGTCCGGCGTCGGAAATCCAATGTCTGAAAGGTTACTCATACCATTTGGGATTGGGGATTTGGGATTGCGGATTTGTCAGTCGTCAGTGGTCGGTGGTCAGTCGACAGTAGTCAGTGGTCAGTGGTCAGTGGTCAGTGGTCAGTGGTCAGTGGTCAGTGGTCGGGCAATTTTTATCACGCAATCGCAAATCGCAAATTGAAATTCGCAAATCCACTCCCTACCGTCTACTGTCTACTGTCTACCAACTACTGACCACCGACCACTGACCACTGATTAGTAAAGCGGAAAATGCTGCGTCAGATCGAGGACGTCGCGGCGGACGCGCTCTTTGACCTCTTCCGATTCCGACTCGTGGACGACGTCCGCGATCATCTTCGCGATCCGCCGCATTTCGTCCTCGCGCATGCCGCGCGTCGTCAGAGCCGGCGTGCCGATCCGAATTCCCGACGCGACGAACGGCGAGTTCTTGTCGAACGGGATCGTATTCTTGTTGACCGTGATGTGGACCTCGTCGAGGACCTTTTCCGCGGCCTTGCCGGTGATCCCCTTGCCGTCGAGAAAAACGTCAACGAGCATCAGGTGATTGTCGGTGCCGCCCGAGACGATCCGGAGGCCGTTCGCCGCAAGTTCGTCCGCGAGCACCTTCGCGTTCGCGACGATCTGGCGCTGATAATCCTTGAACTCGTCGCGCAGCGCTTCGCCGAATGCGACGGCCTTCGCCGAGATGATATGGATCAGCGGGCCGCCCTGAACGCCCGGAAAGACGGCTTTGTCGATCGCTTTCGCATACTCTTCGCGGCACAGGATGAGGCCTCCGCGCGGGCCGCGGAGCGTCTTGTGCGTCGTCGTCGTGACGAAATCGCAGTGCGGTACCGGCGACGGATGAAGTCCGGCCGCGACGAGTCCGGCGATATGCGCGATGTCGGCCATGACAACCGCTCCGACCGACTTTGCGATCTCTCCGATGCGCGCGAAATCGATCGTCCGCGGATAAGCGGACGCGCCGCACACGATCATTTTCGGACGCGTCGCTTCGGCCTTTTTCTGCAACTCGTCGTAGTCGATCATCTCGGTTTCGGGCGAAACGCCGTAGTCTTCGACCTTGAAATTGATCCCCGAAAAATTCATCGGATGGCCGTGCGTCAGATGGCCGCCGTGCGCGAGGCTCATGCCGAGGATCGTGTCGCCGTGTTCGATCGAAGCTACGTACACGGCCATGTTTGCCTGCGCGCCGGAGTGCGGCTGGACGTTGGCGTGTTCCGCGCCGAAGAGTTCCTTCGCGCGGTCGATCGCGAGCTGTTCCGCGACATCCGCAAATTCGCACCCGCCGTAATAGCGTTTGCGCGGATAGCCTTCGGCATACTTGTTTGTGAAGACCGAACCCATCGCTTCGAGCACTGCCTTCGAAACGAAATTCTCGGATGCGATCAATTCCAGACCGTCCGACTGACGTTTTTCCTCGTTGGCGATCGCACCGGCGATGATCGGATCGACCTCGGCCAGAGCGGCGTTGAATGAACTGTTCATATTGATTCCCTCGGGATATTCGGGGCGGTCGAAAGGCGGCCGCAGCCGATTAATAAATGACTGTAAATAGTTTAACTTTGAAACGGCGATAACGAAAACAGCGCGATCACCTGACCGGTTCGAGCACGCGGACGACGTCGTTTTTCCAGACCTCGCGGTAGGAAATTCCGTCGATCACATTGGCCGTTCGGGTCGTGATCACGAGATCCGGCGCGGGACCTTCGGGTGTCAGCGACTTCGATGCGTTCGTCACGCCGACGTGGCGGATCAGCGGCGGGCCGGCCGGATCGCTTTTGAGCAGTTCCCAAAGCGGATACTCGAAATCGTTGAATTCGATCGCGATCCCGACGGTCGCGGGCGGCGTCGGTCGCCGCTTGATGAAATCCGCCGCGCCGGCATAAAGCGGCCCGACGTCGGGCAGATTCTTGTAGAGTTTCGGCGTCCGCTGCTCGGAAAACACTCCCGCCCGCCCGCCGAACGAAATCAGGCGCCGCGGTTCGCCGGCAAGCATGAACGGCAGCGCGAAAATGAAACACAACACCGCAATCGGCAGGATGCTCCGCGGAGCGATCCGATCGGCGACGAACGCGACGAGAACCGTCCCGAGCGAGAACAGCGGCAATTGCAGCCGCGCGGTCCAGATCTGCCATTTGAGCAGGATCGCGAACATGACGATCCCGACGAACATCGTGAAAATGATGCCGACGACCCCGAACGGTCCGCGTTCGCGCCGGCAAATAAACGCCGCGATCCCGAGCGCGGCCGTCAGCAGGATCACATGAAGCAGATTTCCGGCGAGATCTTCGTGTGTCGAAAAGCGGATCCTGAACTCGTTCTCCATCCACGTCGAATCCGGGTTGTTGATCTCTCGTCCGAGCACCTTTCTGATCGAGTTCTCGACCGCATTGTCGATCGGAGCGATCCCCGTTCCGAGGTTCATCGCAAAGTTGCGCGTCAGGTTCGCGCCGACGATCGAGAAGGTGATCCGCCGGTTGCGCACCTCATCGTCGCCGCTTGATACCGGCGATCCGAAAAGAGCGTAATTGCGCGCAAAATGGCCGAAATTGAAGGCCGCGGCGATGATCAACACAAACGCGACGCGGCGAACAAATCGGAGGCGTTCCGTTCGATCATCGATGAACAGGAATCCGGTGACGGCGAAGAACAAGCCGATCGGAAAGCAGTAAAGGAACGTCGTTGATTTCGTCATCAGCGCCAAGCCGAGCGCCGCTCCCGACCAGACCCATTCGGGTTTCGAACCGTTGATCGACCGCAGAAAGAACAGGAAGAAGCCGACCACAAAGAATGCCGCGACAATGTCGTTCTGAGTTCCGGTCGCCTGCACGATCGCGCCCGGGATCGTGACGGTCAGAACCGCTGCAAAAGCCTGCGACAAGCGTCCGAGTCCGACTTCCTGAGCGATCGACGAAACCGCGGCGGCCGTTCCGGCGAGCGCGATCCATTGAACGAGATTCGCGAACCGGTCTCCGCCCGAGAGGATCTGAAGATGCATGGCCGCGTATTCGGCGAGCGGCGGTTGGTACAACTGGCGCAGGATCGCCGTCGGATAGTCACCGACGGAGGCGTTCTGGATCCAATGCATGATCCGCGCCATGTGGTATGTATGCGAGTCGTAGGTGTTCGGGGGTGACGCGAGGGCAACGACAAAAGTTATCGTCAGAACCGCCAGCAGAATGGCGAACGGAATCGCGGGAACTTCGCGGAAGGTATGACGCAGGGACGAAACGAAAAGCTCGACCAGATCACGCACGTCATTGCGTATCAAGTAGATACCTGTCGCGGCGATCACAGTCCAAACGGCCGCGACTCCGACAAGGTTCACGGCATGAAATAAGGAAAGTAACTCAGTTGAAACGGCGATGAGTCCGAAGATCGTGACGAGCGTCCGGATGAACGATATCCGCAGGCCGTTCGAACCGGGACGTCCCAGTTGCCACAACCACGCGGCGTAGAACGCGATCGGAATGAGAGTGACGAGCATCCGCTGAACGTTTGACTGCCGCTAGCACTCAAGCTCGCGAATCTTGTCGATCCGCCCCTGGTGACGTCCGCCCTGAAAACTTGCGTCGAACCAAGCTTTCACGATCTTCGGAATCTCGTTTTCAGGAAGAACGCGCGCCCCGAGCGTCAAGACGTTGGCGTCGTTGTGCTCGCGCGAAAGCCGCGCGGTTTCTTCGTTCCACGCCTGCGCCGCACGGACTCCCGCGACCTTGTTCGCGGCGATGGCGACACCGATGCCGGACCCGCAGACGAGGATCCCGCGGTCGACCGCGCCGCCGCTCACGAGTTCGCCGACCTTCCGTGCAAAATCCGGGTAGTCGACCGAATCGTGCGAGTGTGTCCCGACGTCGACAAAATCGATCCCGAGTTCTTCCAGTGTTGTCTTGAGCCGTTCTTTCTCGTCAAATCCGGCGTGATCCGCGCCGATCGCAACTTTCATCGTTTGTCCTACCAATCTTGGAAATATGGAGAGAATTATCCTTCAATTCGGCGGGGAAAGCCAGAGTCAGTGGTCAGTGGTCGGTGGCCGGTGGTCGGTGGTCGGTGACCGGTGGCCGGTCGGAGATAGACGGCTTTCAGTTGTCAGCTATCCGTTCTCAGTTATTTCGAAAGGAATAGGGATTCGCCCGTCACGCCTTTACGGAATAACTAAAAACGAATAGGTAATAACTGATAACGGCCAATTCGTAATGTCCCAAGAAAAATCCTCCGCCGCCGGACATTATTGCCCGACGGCGGAGGTTTGATACCTGCCCCTTGTTCGTTACCTTCCCATGCTCGACTCCCCGCAGATTGTCACGGAGGCGAAACGGGCTTCAAACGATTCTCAAAGTGATTCCAGCCAGCGCTCGGCCGCGGCTCGATCTTCGAAGCACTCGAAATCGAGCCCCTCGTTGACCGCTACCAAAGCCGCGAAACTGTTGAGCGGAGCGTGTTCCGGATTCCTGTCGACGAGTGCGATCCGCAAACCGGCCGGCGCCGTCGACGCAACCCACGAAACGATGTCCGATGCCTCGGACGCGCTCAGCGATTTTCCGAACGACTGTTCGAAGATCAATCCTGACGAACCGCGCCTTTTGGCCTCTCCGAGCGCTTGCGCCCAACATTTTCTGAGCGCCGCCGGATCCGGCCGATCGATACCGGCGAACGCGTACACCATCCCCGTCCCTGGCCGTTCTTCGACCCTGAACTTCGGAAACACGTTCTCCGACTCCATCAGTAGCGCCCTAACCTCCGCCTTTGGAATAGTTTGAAGCATTCTTAATCACCTGCGCGCCCCCGTCAGTTCGGCAGGAGCACCGTATCGATGACGTGGATCACGCCGTTCGTCGCCCAGACGTCCGCCTTGACGACGTTCGATGAATTGACCATGACCCCGTTCATCGTATTTACCTTGAGCGTGCCGCCCTGCAGCGTCTTCACGTCCTGGCCGTTGAGTTTGACGACATCAGCCGCGCCGACCTTGCCCTGAACCACGTGATACAGGAGAATCGCCTTCAGCTTTTCTTTGTTCTCAGGCTTCAGAAGCGTTTCGATCGTTCCCGCCGGCAACTTGCCGAACGCCTCATCGGTCGGAGCAAAAACGGTGAACTTGCCGTCCGACTTCAACGTGTCAATGAGACCGGCCGCCTCAAGCGCCTTCGCCAGGATCGTAAACTGACCGGCGGCGACCGCCGTGTCCACGATGTCCTTCTTGGCCTTCATCTTCGAGTCCTGGGCCGAAACCGAGAGAGCCGAAAACACAAACACGAGCGCGGCGACCGCGCCGGCAAACCTTGTCATAAACTTTTTCATTATCGTTACCTTCCCTTACTCGTTGAATTTTCCCAATCGCGTGAGCGATTTGAGCGGTTTTATCGTATCCAAGCAAAGGCAGGCTGTCAAGCCTTTTGGGTGACTTTTTTGTAATTATTTCGCCTCCGCCTATTATTTCCATATAAATATGTAAATTCTCAATTGTGCGATTTGAGCGCTTCTGATAAACTTCAAGCAGTTCGTGGCAGTCCGGCGCGGTTCGTCGCGCGCAGGTGTCATGACATAATGAACGAGATGTCGGACTTGAAGTGTCTAACAACGAGAGAGGTCGCGCGGCTTTGCCGTGTGAGTGACGCCACCGTAAAGCGTTGGGAAGAAGCCGGACTTATCCGCTCGGAAAGGACGAACGGCGGCCATCGCCGATTCCGCGCCGAGGAAATCGCCCGTTTCCAGCGCGACCAGGGACTCGGCCTCAAGCACACGCACGGCGACGAATCGATCTACACGGCGCAGACGCGCCGCAAGAAGCCAGCGTCGCCGACGCTTTATGAATCGCTCGTTTCTGGCAGCGAGGAGCAGGCTTCAAATATGCTGATCAAGTCGTTTCTGAATGGAAAGGATCTGGTTGCGATCTTCGACGAATTGATCAGTCCGGCGATGCGTCGGGTGGGCGAAATGTGGGTGCGGGGCGAACTGACCGTCGCGCAGGAACATCTGGCGACGCGTGCTGCCCACGCCGCGGTGAACAAACTGCGCAATTCCCTACCCGTCCCGAAGATCTCAGGCGAACTGGCGTTCTGCTGCGCGTTCGAAGGCGACTATCATGAACTCCCGACGCATTTGTCGCAGATCACGATCGAGAGCTGCGGTTGGGAGGTCATGAATTTCGGCGCGAACACGCCGCTTTATTCGCTCGCCGAAGAAGTCAGCTTCCATTCGCCCGAGGCGATCTGCATCTCAGTCTCGTACCTCAACGACCTCGAAAGACTGGCGCGCGACTACAAACAATTCCGCGAACAGTTGAGCAAGCTGAAGATCCCGATCATCCTCGGCGGCAGCGTCTTCGAGAACGACGACATCCGCCGACGTTTCCCCGCCGATCTCTATGCGCAATCCTTCGGCGACGTGGCCGATTTCATCCGCGAACTCTAAGTCAGCGCTGTCGCCGGACCGCCGGATCTATCTTCAGGCCGGATCACGATTTCATGACGACCGTCCTTGGGATCACGCCGCCGACGTCGACGGACAAGACCGTCATCTCAAGCGGGGTTTACGAGGCCGCCCGATCGCGCATTCCCGAGGGAGGAGATATCACCGTCGCGCGGGTCGGGGTCGATGCCGCCCGGTCGGGTGCCGACAAGGGAACGGTCTATATTGCGTGGCAGGATGCGGTTTGGCGATCGGCCGAGCTCGTTCATCAGGACACGAACAGCTACGTCGATGCTATCCGTACCGAATGCGTGAAACTGAAGGAAAAGGGAGTAACCTCGCTTCATATCCGGGTTGACGCCGGCTACGGGTCCGGCGTCATCGACGCGTTAAGGATCGATGCCGCGCTCATGGACGCATTTGCGGATTTTCAGGTGTTCGAGGTCCATTTCGGCGGCAGGGCCCACAATCACCGAGACTACGACAACATCGTCACCGAGCTCTATTATGAGGCTGCCGAGTCACTGAAAGGAGTTTCACTGGTCGCCCCGCCCGATCCGCTTGAGGTCGATCTCACCGAACGCGAATTCAAATTCGTAAACCGGGCCGGGAAGACGAAAAAGATCCTCGAACCCAAGGAGGATTTCAAAAAGCGGACGAAACGCTCGCCCGACGACGGTGACGGACTGGTTCTCGCTCTCGGACCAGACTATTGTTTTCAGAATGTGACGATCGAACTGGTCGGTCCTCACGAAATGAAATCGGAGACTCAGAAAACGACTGTTGACGAGTTGGCCCGAGTTCTTGGATTTTAGTGCCGCTCCATGAAGCAGAACGACCTTTCCGTGTCAATATGGCAAAGTCGAAACCAAGCAAATGTCGGACGGCTCGCTTCCTTCTTAGGGAACCGCTCATCCGATCTGATCAACAAGTTGATCGCCAAATTGGCAAATCCAGTATTCATACTTAGTACGGATTGGAAAGTAGGCGTCCTTACGCAATCGGATCAAGAATGTCCGAGTTGGGTACGCCGTGGTCGCTGGCATCGCGCAGAGTTTTGTCCTGGAGACGATCAAAAGGCGGATATCCAACGAAAATGTGTTGACAGATTCCAACTTAGAACGGGTCTACAACGCATTGATCTTCGTTTCAAGTTCCGATTCTGTAATCCCAATTGCCTTCGCCAAGGCTAATAGCCCGATCTTGGTTTCAGCCATCGCGAGTTCGTTGTGGTTTCCTTGTTCGATGCGAAATAGTTTTAAGTAGTAATCAAATGCACTCTCAGCGCTTCCATACTGGAATAAATACGATGCGTAGCCTCCGACAAAATACGGGTTGTGGGGATCGATTTCTAAAGCTCGACGATAGTTTGAATTCGCCTCATCAAACGCCCCAATCTCCTCGTAGCAGGAGGCCAACACATAATACGCCTGCCCATGCTCATACA
>JAKOSS010000541.1 GCA_029777145.1 Acidobacteriota bacterium
AATCTATCTTTCGAAGGCCGAGATCGTGAAAAAGGGGATCGAGCTCGGCGCGCCGCTCGAACTTTCGTGGTCGTGCTATCGCAGCGAAGATGTCGCCTGCGGCACATGCGACTCATGTGCGCTCCGGTTGCGTGGGTTCGCCAATGCAGGACTCGAAGATCCGATCCCGTACGCTACTCGCCCTCAGTACTGACGTCGGCGGGCGCGAATTTCGCGCGTTCCACTTCAAGCGCTGCGATCCGTTCCTTCAGTTCCGCGATTTCACGGTCGATGTCCGCAATTCCGGTCGTTTGGTGGCTCAGCTTATGAAGTACGGGCGTCAAGATCGTCAGCGCCGCGACGATGATCGAATTGATCCCGAAAACCCTCGAAATGAAATCCGTGTTCGGATCGATCAAATCCCAGATCGTCAAGAAAATTATCAGCGAGAGCGTGCCGATGAAGAGAAACGCGGCGTAACGCGACCAAAGAAAGCGGGCGTCCAGCCGCGCGATTGAAAGCAATGACAGCAGTGAGCAGGAAACGGCGATCAGCGTTCCCGTGAAACCGAACCTGGCGAACCGCGATTCGTCGTTGACGTTCGCCCAGATAAAGAGAATCCACAACGCTCCGGAAACGATCGCCGCGGCGATTCCGGTGTACGGAAGGATCTTGCCCCGGCCCGTTTCGAGATACGCGCCGCACGCGAGACCGAATACGCTGGTCATCGTAATGATCATCGTCGTGCTGAGGATCTTCTGCGCGAACTCGCCGAAGTTTCCGAAAAGAATGACCGCGATCCCGAGGACCGCGCTGATCGCTACGGACGCGATCAAGATGTAAAGAGACAGGCGTTTGATATTCATCGTTCCTCCTGATTTTGAAACGACTTACATGGCGTGGTAGTTCAGATTCTGAGGCGATCGCGGGTGACCTTCAGTCCGTTGAGATCGCCGAGCGCGCCGAATCCGATATTCTCCGTCTGAAAACAATCGACGGCGATCGATCGCACTTCATCGATAGTGACACTTTCTACCCGATCGATCGTTTCTGCAAGCGGGATCTGGCGTCCGTGGACCATTTCGAGGCGAGCGAGAGTCGAGGCGCGGTTCGCCGAATCTTCGAGACCGAGCAGGATCGACGAAACCGTTTGCGATTTCATCAGATCAAGTTCGTCCTTGGTGATTCCGTCGCGGACGATTGACCGCATTTCCTTGAGCGAGATGTTGAGGACCTTTTCGGTCTGTTTTGGCGAAGTTCCGGCGAAGATCGTGAAAACGCCGCAGTCCTGATACATCGCCGCGCTCGCTCCGACTGAGTAAGCAAGCCCTTTTTCTTCGCGGATCTTTTGCCAGAGCCGTGATGACGTACCGCCGCCGAGCGCGTTCGAGAGAATATCCGCGGCGTATCGTCGCTCGCTCGTGGCCGATACGAACGGCGTCGAGACGATCAGGTGCGCCTGCTCCAAAGTATTGTTCTTTTTGAGGAGGATCGGAGCAGTTACATTTGGGATATCGGATTTGGGAATTCGGATTTGCGGCGATTCATCGCCAAAATACTCATTCGCGAGATCGACTATCTGATTGTGATCGACGTTCCCAGCCGCCGCGATGATCAGGTTCGAAGGGCAGAAATGCTCGCGATGAAAATCCGCGGTGACGTCGTGTCCGAATGTTCTGACGGTTTTCGGCGTACCGGCGATCGCGCGACCAAGCGCGTGACCCGGAAACAGTTTCTCGTTGAAGAGTTCGTGGAGATACTCTTCGGGCGAATCGTCGGTCATCTTGATCTCTTCGATGATGACCTTTTGCTCGCGCTTGAGTTCTTTCTCGTCGAACAGCGGATCGGTCAGCAGGTCGGCGAGCAATTCAAACGCTTTCGTCAGTTCGGTGTCGATCACCTTCATCGCGAAACCCGTTTCTTCGTGCATCGTGAAGGCGTCGAAGTTGCCGCCGAGCCGATCGGTCTCGATCGCGATCTCGAGCGCGTTTCGCTTGTGCGTCCCCTTGAAGACGGCGTGTTCGATGAAGTGCGAGATCCCACCGAGTTCTTGCGGCTCGTGCCGCGCCCCGGTCTTGAAAAAGAAGCCGATCGTCGCCGAGCGGACGTCGGGCATGCGATCGGTGAGCACGGTCAAGCCGTTCGGAAATCTGGTTGTCTCGATGGTCTCCGTCATTTCGGGCGAATTAAGAATCTAACACAGAATAGTAGTCAGTGGTCAGTATTTAGTAGACCGTACCTACCAAATCCCAATTCCCAAATGGTTTGCGCCTTTGGCGCCTGATGTGCGGAAAGGCTCAGCCTTTCCGCGTGGAAGGCATTTTAACGACTGCGGCTCCGCCGCCACTCAATCCTATCTAAATCAACTTCCAGGGGTTCATTTTCGATCCGGCATCCATTCCATATTCTGGCGCTGGAATAAAGATAGTCGACCGCTCGTTCAACTAGTCCGGCCCGAACTGGATTCTGATGACCGTAGTGGATTTTTTCCATCAAGGTCTCTTCATTGTTAATCGCAAACGCGTTCGAGTGATGCTCCCAAAGCGAATATTTGTAGTTTCTATCTTTTGTCCATTGACGGAGTTTCTCCAGAGAACTTTGATATTGACGTTCCTTCAGGTGGTCGATAACGCGTTTGGCCGTGATTCCGTTGAAAAAGCGAAGCGCGTCCGACGACTTTCGCGAGCCGTCTGTGATCAGATGCATGTGGTCAGGCATGATCACGTACGCAAAGACCAGGATTCCGGATGACCTTCTGGCTTCGTCGAGGGCGTCCGTGACGATTTTCTTAATCTTGTCAGTGCGAAAGATCGGAAGGCGGTCCTTAGCGACGCTTGTCAGATACAGAAATGGATTGTCCCGTGAGATTTTCATGGCTGTTGAGGTGGCGGCGGAGCCGCAATATTTGGAAATAGAGGTTATCGGAAAGGCCGAGCCTTTCCGCACATCAGGCGCCACAGGCGCGTTATTGAGTTGAGTATTGATTGGAAAGGCCGAGCCTTTCCGCACATCAGGCGCCAAAGGCGCACCATTTGAGTATTGAGCCGGAAAAGTGGAGCCTTTCCGCACATCAGGCGCCTTCGGCGCCGCTTTGTCAAAATTGTTCGGGAAGTATAGCTTTGTTCAACGAATGCAACAAACTCAAGGCGTTTCTAAATCCTAAAGACCAAATTCGCGGATGCCGAGCGCATTGACGCGTTGCCTCAGATCCGAAATCCCAATTCCCAAATGGCTTGCGGCTTCGCCGCTATTTCGCAAGCGAATTGAAGAACAAAGGAAAAGTCGCCAACGATTGGCCGCGGTACTGCGGACGGAATCCGAAGAGCACGATCTTTCCTTTGCCGATGTTGATCGAGACGAGCGCCGCCTTGCCGGCGATCGTTTCCGCGCCGAGCGCCCAGCCTGAAAGCAGAATGTCGGACGCCTTTTTCGGATACCTGGCGACGATCTCGACGTTCGTGTCGTCGCTTGAAGTGATCTCGAACGCGGGCGAGTCCTCAAACCACGCGATCGATTCGGCCGGCATTTCCTTTGCGATCGGATGTTTTGTATTGATCACCGTCCTGAGGATCGATCCGGGAATGTAGAATTCCTTCCGCGGCAATCCGTCGGTGACGTCGCGGACGGGAAGTCCGAACTCGCGGATCGCGAAGTCCGACGCTCGGTTCAGGAAAACCAGTGTGCCGCCGTTCTCGACGAACTTCCGCAGGTTCGCGACTCCTTCTTTTCCGATCCCGCCGGTAAGTTCGTCGGGCATCGTGCCCTTGGCATAGCCGTTCAGGAGTTGGTTCGGATTCTGGTCGGGGAAAATGATCGCATTTGGACCGGTTAGACTTCCGTTTCTGATCTTTTCGTCTCCGATCGAAGCGAAATCGGAACACGGAGGACGAAATCCGGGGTAATTTTCAATCACCCAACGGGTCCAGCCTTCATCCATTACCGGCATATTGGACTTGTATATTCTGAAGTCGCTAAACGTACGACACCCAAAGCCCCCGCCCCGTCCGATGCCAAGTCCAACTTTGTAACCCGTTAATTTCACGTGCCGGGTCACACGGATCAACTTCGTTCCCGTCAGGAGCGCGAGGTTGTGCGCTGTCACGTCATAGGGCGCGATCGGAGATCCGCTTGCGTCACGAAGATCCGGGTACTTTTGAGGTTCGGCCATCGCCGTTACGAATGCCGAGTAGGGTTGGTTCATGAGGATAACGGTCGTTCCGTTCCGGTAAGTGACCCCGTCATAACTAAACGAACCTACTTGAGCAATCTCAACATTTGCACCCAACAATGCCTCTTCGAATGTCCCCGAAAACTTACTCTTGTCATCATCAATTATATACGCAAATACTTCTCCTTCTTTCCGCGGCCTGACGGCTTCCTTGCCGATCGCGTAGAACCGACGCAGCCACGACTCGCGTTGATCCGAGGCGTGTTTGAGCAGTTGGTGCGCGGCCGCCGTCATGTATTTCGTGATGTCGGGAAGTCCCCATTTTCCGCCTTTCCAGATCGGGCCGAAGTTCGGCGTTTCCTTTTTTGGATCAAAAAACAAACCCGGACGAAGTTCGTCGTACTTGACCTCGATCGGCGTCGCGAGTTTCGCTGACGCGGTCTCCGAAAGAATCCGGACACCGCCGTGGTAATGCGAATAGGCCCGAGCCGGAGTCCAGGCGTCGTAAGTTGAATCGGTCGTGATACCCTCGAATCCCTTTTCCCTCAGCGACGTCGCCACATAGTTTCCGAGTTCGGTGTAGCCCTCGACGATCTCCTTCGGGACGTTCGGTTCGACCGGTTTCATGTACGGCGGCAGGAACAGCCGCGCGCCGTTGGCGCCCTGCTGATGGATGTCGTGGACGATCTGCGGATGCCAGACGTTGTGGATCTTGTCGACGGTGAGCTGCGTCTCGACCTGCGTGAATGCATACCAATCACGGTTGTTATCGTGACCTGTGTACTTGTGATAAAGCTCCGGCGGGCTTGTGCCCTCGTACGGCGTACCCAATGTCTTGTCATACCAGTTCTTGACGATATCGACTCCGTCCGGGTTGAGCGACGGAACGAGCAGGATCACCGTATTCTTCAGGATCCCCTTCGTTTCCGCGTCTTCCGCGCGGGCGAGCTGATCGGCGATGAGCATCGACGAAAGCCACGCGCCGACCTCGGTCGAGTGAATGCCGCAGGTGATGAGAACGATCGTCTTTCCGTTCTTGATCAATTGCGCGGCCGTCTTGTCGTTCGACCTTATCAGCCGCGGATCGGCGAGCTTCGCGTTGGCCCGTCTGATCGCTGCGAGGTTCTTTAGATTCGCGGGATCCGAGATCGTCGCGTAAACGAACGGTTTGCCCATCGTCGTCTTGCCGATCTCCTGAAACGTGACGCGATCGCTCGCCGCGTCGAGACGCTTGAAGTACTCGACGATCTGGCTCCAAGAGGCGAGTTTCCGGTCCTCGCCTGGCGTGAATCCGATGACATCCTTCGGGGTCGGGATCGACTGCGCGAACGACGTAAACGCGAGAAAGAGAATAAAAACGACGACTGCGACGCGTGATGTTTTCATGGCTTTTTTGTTGTGAGCAGAGTGTAGCGCGACCTGCGCCCGAATGCCAGATTCATATTGACTGTGTGCATAAATGTGCCTAGTATGTGTATGTGGCGACAACCTCCGAAAAGAAAAGGAAACACCTCATTCTCAGCCAGAGGAAGCTCTCACTGGCGAAAGAAATTCTTGGCGCCCGCACGGAAACCGAGACAATCGAGCGCGCTCTCGACGCCGTGATCTCCGAAGCCGAGAAAGACGAAATCACTCACGCGGCGACCGAAAGATTCATCAAAAGCGGAATTTCCATTGACGATGTATTCGGCGCTTTGCAGTAAAATATTCGGCGCTTTGCAGTAAAAAATGAATGACAAGACCGATTATCTTTGATACCTCATTTTACATTCGATCACTTCGCAACCGTGACGATTCCGTGTTGTCAAAATTGAGTTCCCAATCTGCACGGATCTACCTGAGTTCGGTTGTATTGGAAGAGCTTTATGTCGGAGCCTCGGATTCAAAATCGATCCGAGCGCTCTCTGATTTGGAAGCGAGCTTTGCGAGGGTGAATCGGCTCATCGTTCCGAACCGGTCGGATTGGACCTCGACCGGCCTGCTTCTGAATAAGATCGGACGCAAGTACGGATACGAGCGTGTCGGCAAACAACGATTAACGAACGACACGTTGCTCGTGATGAGCGCCGCCCGTTGGGACTGCAGCGTGTTGACCTCGAACGCACGGGACTTCGGTCTGATCCGCGAGTTTCGACAATTCGAGTACGAGATCATTTGAAGCCCTTAGGATTTGCGATTTAGGTGTTTTCCTGACGGCACGGTGTGATGAATCTGACTCCGAAGTAACTGAAATCTGAAAACTGATAGCGGAAAGCGGTCCACCGACTACTGATCGCCCATTCCCCCACTCTCAATTCGCTTACCGCCCAATAACGGCTGACTCCGAAGTAACTGAAATCTGAAAACTGATAGCGGAAAGCGGTCCACCGACTACTGATCGCCCATTCCCCCACTCTCAATTCGCTTACCGCCCACTAACGGCTGACTTCGAAGTAACTGAAGGCTGATAACTGAAAGCGGAAAGCGGCTCACCGACTACTGATCCCCCATTCCCCCACTCTCCCCTTCCCCCATTCCCAATTGTGACTTCACTCTTCTCTCGATCGTCATACGCATGCCGTATTTCGGCCGCAAGGTGATCATCGGCTTGAGTCCGATCTTTTGGTCAGGATCGAGGGTAAGTTTCCAACGGCGCGCGAGCGACGCGATCAGCAGCGTGCCTTCGGTCCACGCGAACTGCTCGCCGATGCAGCGCCGGACGCCGCCGCCGAAAGGGAAATAAATGAATCGGTTCGATGCTTCTTTGACTGACTGATCGAACCAGCGTTCCGGAACGAACTTGTCTGCGTCTGCCCAAAATCGCGGATCGCGCTGCGTGACGAACGGCGAGACGAGCAGCAGCGAATTCTTCGCGACGTCGAACCCGCCGTATTCATGATCTTCGATCGACAAGCGGCCGATCGCCCACGCCGGCGGATAGAGCCGCATCGCTTCGGCGAGGACCGCTTCGGTGTATCTAAGATTCGGGAGATCGTCGATCGTCGGAGGACGGTCCCCAAGTACGTTCGACAACTCCTCATGAAGCTTCGACTCCGCCTCCGGATTCTCCGACAGCAGATACCACGTGAACGTGAGCGCGTTTGCGGTCGTCTCGTGACCGGCGAGAAACAGCGTCATCGCCTCATTACGTACCTGCTCGTCGGTCATCCTTCCGCCGTCGTCCTCGTCGCGCGCGGCGAGCAGCATCGAAAGGAGATCACCCGTGTTTTCGCCGGATTCGCGGCGTTCGCGGATGAACTTGTAAATCACAGCGTCGAGCGTGTCCTTCGCGTTTCGGAAGCGACGCGTCTGCGGGAGCGGGATCTTTTCAAGATACTCGGCAAACGGCAAAAGCAGGTAATTGAAGAGGTTGATGAGATTCGTCATCGCCTGACCGACCTCGTCCGCCTCGCTGTCGACGTCCGCGCTGAAAAGCGTCCGCGCGACGATCTGCAGCGTCAAACGCATCATCTCCTGATCGATGTCGAGCGTCTGTCCGTCTTTCCAACGATCAGAAAGGCGCTCCGCATATTCGACCATCGACCGCGCGTATTCCGCGATCCTCTGTCGGTGAAACGCGGGCTGGATCATCCGCCGCTGTCGCAGGTGAAAGTCGCCTTCCGCCGTCAACAAACCCTCTCCCAACAGTCGCTTCGCCCGTTGCAGCGCCCGGCCTTTGACGAACTTGTGATGCGATACGACGAGCAGATCGCGGACCAATTCCGGATGGTTCAAGAAGTACGCGCGCTGCGGTCCGAGCCTGAAGGTCGTGACGTCGCCGAGCTTTGCCAGTTCTGACAAAAACTCCGTCGGACGGCTCCGAAACTTGACGAAATGGCCGCCGAGGATTCCCGGACGGACGCTTGGCGGAAGCGATCTTTGCACAAGTCGATTCTAGCAGATTGAGCGCCTCAAAACGGTGTGCAAATTGTGACACTTTTCGGGCTCCTGACGTGCGTCCGAAACACCCATTTAACGCGGCTGATTTAGTGTTTTTGCCCCAAAACTGCTATGTTTTATTCATATGACAGAAGTAAAACCGATGAAGATCAAACCGGATATTCGTGCGATCACGCGCCTCGTTCCGCCGAGCGGAAATCTCGTCCAGGGACAGTCGGAACTGCCGATCGATCCGCAGCTCGCACGCGAGGCGGCAGAGATCATCGCCGCGAGCCGCAATCACTACGGAGCGTCTGAAGGCGATGCGAACCTGCGCCGTGCCGTCGCCGAGAAGATCGCGAAATACAACGGCGTAATGGTCGACGTCGACGCCAAGCCGATCGAAGTGATGATCACGAACGGCGGTACCGGCGCACTGATCGGGATCGCGATGAGCTATCTGCGCGGCAAGTCGGCACTCGTTTTCGAGCCATACTATCCGTATCACCGAAGGATCCTTGAGGAGTTCGGCGGGAAGACCGAAACGTTTGAACTTGATGAAAATCTCGGATTCGAAAAGGACGCACTGATGGCGCGCTGCCGCGAACTCAAGACACGTGCAGAATTTCCGCTCAAGGCGATCGTCGTCTGCTCGCCGGCGAACCCGTCGGGCAAGGTGATGTCGCAGCTCGAACTCGAAGCGATCGGCGCCGTCGCGCAGGAACTCGACCTGCTCGTCATCTCGGACGAAGTTTACGAACATTACGT
>JAKOSS010000542.1 GCA_029777145.1 Acidobacteriota bacterium
AACAACCAGGGCTACAATCGCAATCTCAACGGGACGATCAAGAACCTGAAGAACAATGCGAAGGAATTCGCGAAGCGTCTCGATCGCGAGCTTGATCGCAGTCGTTACGACGACCGCCGTCAGGAAGATCAGCTGAACAATCTTGCGCGGCAGTTCGAGAGCGCGACCCGCAGACTCGACGACTCGTACGACAACGCGCGTGATTACAATCGTAGCCAGGACGAGGCGAATCGAGTCCTTCAGCTCGGAAACCAAATCGAGAACGCGATGTATCGCGTCCGTCTCAACGGCAACGTGCAGAACGACTGGTACCGGATCCGTCAGGACCTGAACACGCTTTCGAACGCGTACGGCTATTACAACAATAACCGCAACAACAATCGCAATCGAAACACCAACAGTCGTTTCCCGTGGCCCTTCTAACGGTCGCACAGGATTGAGCCCGGCTTAATAACCAGCCCTTCCGAAACCAAAAACGAGTCGAGCTCAAGCAGAAAGCCCGGAATCAGCCCCGGGCTTTTTCTTTTGCCGTTCGAATTGGTTTAACTTATCAGCATGACGCTCTACCTCGTCGCGACCCCAATCGGCAATCTTAACGACATTTCGCACCGCGCGCTCGAGACGCTGCGATCGGTCGATCTGATCGCGTGCGAAGACACGCGCCACACGCTCAAGCTCCTCAATCACTTCGGAATCAAAAACAAGCTTGTCAGCTATCACGAGCACAACGAATTGCAGCGCGCGTCCAAATTGCTCGGCGAAATGGCTGCGGGAAGATCGGTGGCTGTCGTCAGCGACGCCGGAACGCCGGGAATCAACGATCCGGGCTTCAGGATCGTCACGCTTGCGCGCGAGGCCGGGATCGAGATCGTTCCGATTCCCGGTCCGGTGGCGTTCATTGCCGCGGCGATCGCGTCGGGCATCCCGACGGACTCGATCTTCTTCGGCGGATTTCTTCCGTCGAAGCGATCCGAACGGATCAAGCGGCTCGAAGAAGTCAGATCCGTGCCGGCGACTCTCGTCTTTTATGAGACTCCGCATCGCCTGGCGAAATCGTTGACCGATTGCGCCGAAGTTCTCGGTGACCGTCGCGGCTGCGTCGCACGGGAGTTGACGAAACTTCACGAGGAATTCGTCTGCGGCTCACTTCGTGAACTCGCGGAACGGTTTTCGGAAGGCACGAAAGGAGAGATCGTGATCGTCATCGATCGGCTCGCCCGCGAGTCAAACGTGACGTCGGATCTTTCGGTGGAGGAACGCGTCGAACAGCTCGAATCTGAAGGATTGGATCCGAAGTCGGCGCTCAAGAACGCGGCGAAAGAGTTCGGAATCGGCAAGTCTGAGGCCTACCGGAGAGTGTTGGAAAGTAAAAAGTAGACGGTAGACGGTAGACGGTAGACGGTAGACGGTAGACGGTACAAAGAATCGCAGGCCCGCATAGCGGCCGTCAATCGTTTACTACCGTCTACCGTCTACCGTCTACTTTCTACTTAGGGCGGTTCTGACAATTACCGTTGGGTAAGTTCCGGCGGAAGTTGCTTGTCGACCTTCGGGCGTTCCTTCAGATCGCTCAGCTCCCACATCGTCAGGAAGATCGTCCGCGTGACCTTCTGCATCTTCATGTAGTCGATCTTGTCCGCGGTATCCGACGCCTGGTGATAATCTTCATGAACGCCGTCGAACCAAAAAACGATCGGAATTCCGTTGACCGCGTAATTGAAGTGGTCGGAGCGGAAAAAGAAGCGGTTCTTGTCCTTTGGATCGTCATATTTGTAGTTGTAGCTCAACTTCAAATAGCTGTCGTTCGTCCCCTTCGTGATCGCGCCGAGCGTCGAACTCATCATCTCGGAACCGATGACGTAGATCTCGTCGGCCTTCGAAAGTTCCTCGTTGCACGGCCGTCCCGGCTGATCGCATTTGATGATCTTGTTCGGGTCGAGACTGCGTCCGATCATGTCGATGTTGAGCTGCGCGGTAACCTTCTTGATATCGATCGTCGGGAATTTGTTGAAGTAATCACTACCCCAAAGTCCCTTTTCCTCACCGCAATGCCAGACGAAAAGGATCGAGCGTTTCGGTCGCTGCGAGGCCTTCGAGAGCGCTTCGGCGATCGAGAGCACCGCAACCGTACCCGAACCGTCGTCGTCCGCGCCGTTCCAGATCTTGTCGTCGCCCCGGGCGTTCGGGTTCATCCCGACGTGATCGTAATGCGCGCCGATGGCAACGAATTCATTCTTGAGCACCGGATCGGATCCTTCCCAAATCGCAACGACGTTCTGGGTATTGAGGATGTCGACCTTGCTTTTGGCGCTCAACGAACCCGACTTTCCAAGATCACCGGCGGCCGCTTTCATCGGATCGCCTCCAAAGATCGCATCGCGGACCTTCGGCCCGGCGAGCATTACCGGGATCTGCGGGTTGTTGCCCTGTCGCCGGTTGCCGAGTTTTTCGGGGAACGTCGAGCCGCGACCGAGGAAATTCCTGAGCTGATCCCAGAACCCGAGCATCTGTTCCGGAGCGACGACGATCACGCCGGCGGCGCCCTTGTCGGCGGCGTTCGTGATCGGATCCGCCCATTCGGTTCCGCGGCCGTCTGCCTTCAATTCCGCCGGAGTCACGCCCTGCGGCGGCGGAACCATATATTGCTGCGAGAAACCGGCTCCCGCGAGCACAACGATCTTGCCTTTGACGTCGACGCCGCTCAGCGCGTCAATGTTCTTCGACTTGATCATCCAGCCGTCCTTTCCGAAGACGAGCGGAAGATTGCCGCTCTCACCGGTGCCGCCGAGCCGGAAGAAGTCGTCGCCCATTTTGAATGAGCTGTCGCCGACCGAAAGTTTCGTCGCATCGACATCGAGACTCTCACGCCGCAAGGCGATCTTCTGAAAATACGTTCCGTCGTCTCCCGCGGGCTTGAATCCCCAGCGCGAAAGGTTCATCGCGATGAATTTCGCCGTCAGATCGAGTCCGCGCGAAGGCGTGTCGCGGCCTTCCATTTCGTCGGAAGCGATAAAATACAAATACTGCTTCATTTGCTCGGCGGTGATCGCGTCCGCCATCGCCGTCTCTTGCTTCGTCAGCTTGACCGCCGTCTGCGCGAACGCGGCCGACGGAACAAGAAACGTCAGAGCCAGGAAAAGGCTCAAAAAATTCTTCTTCATTTTTGTCTCCGAATTATTGGTGTATGGATGCAAATTCAACGTTCGTACTACGGCATTAGCCGCGGTTTTGTTTCATTGGCGCGGGCCGATTTGGAATTTCAATTCTGGTCACGCCACGGATCTGCCGACGATCGAGATCTTGTTGTCATCGGCGAGCTTAAGCATCTCCTCGCGGTCGAAGATCAGAGTCTTTCCCGGCGTTACGCAAAGGCAGGTCGCGCCGGCTTCGATCATCGTCCGGACCGTCGGAACGCCGACTACCGGAACGTCGAACCTCATATCCTGATCGGGTTTGGCGACCTTGACGACCGTGAGCTTGCCTTTCGCGAGTTCGCCGGCGCGCCGGATCACGGCGTCGGTTCCCTCCATCGCCTCGACCGCGACGCAGGCTTTCGCACGCACGACGATCGTCTGCCCGAGATCGAGCCGCGCGATCTCGTTCGCGATCTTCAGTCCGTATTCGATGTTCCCGGATTCGACGTCGTTCGGCTTGCGATTGGTGAGTATGCCTTCGGTCGCGAGTTGGTCTTTGATGAAGTACGTTGAGTCGATAAGTTCGATGCCTTCGCGACCCATTTCGTCGGCGACGCCGCCGATCAGCGCGTCGGTGTTGCGTTGCGGAAGGTTCCAAAGCATGCGGATCATCCGCAGATCGGGCAGCGCGCCCGAGAAGATCTGGACGTGTTTGACCTGCCCGGCCATCATCGCCTTCTCGACGCCTTCTGTCTTGAAGAACGAGATCATCTTGCCGAGCTGGCCGATCCCGACCCAGTGGACCTTGTCGGCGACATTCTCGATCTCTTTGTCGGTCTCTTCGCGGATGGCGACGACGGCCAGCGAAGCCCCCGCGCGGCGGGCGCCTTCAGCGACAAGAAATGGAAACCGCCCGTTTCCGGCGATAAGTCCGAATTTCATCACGCTGATTCTAGCACGCCGTTCGGAGTTCCGCCTTCAGTCGGCCGCGTCGATATTGCTTGATAATTCTGTGTTTTTCTGAGCCGAAAGTGATGACAGTGAGGCACGCAGTATTCGATGTCAGACGCGAATTGGACGATTTCCGGATTGACCATTGGGAGATTTTGCCCGCGAATCTTCGTCGATGAACGCGAATCAAACGTTGGGCTCTGCGCTCTCAATTTGACGGGATCACCCTGACGTCAAACTCAGACGGTTATTTTGGAAAAGGCGCGACGTGTTGGCGCCTTTTCGATTTGCGTCAATTCGCGAACATTCGCGGGCGATCTTCGCTGTCGCGTAATCGTGGATCACCGCAGATCGCCGTCGGTCACGACGGATCTTGATCGTGGATCAATC
>JAKOSS010000543.1 GCA_029777145.1 Acidobacteriota bacterium
ATTTGATCTCGGACTTTAGATCTCTGATCTTGGACTTTCGATCTTTAATCTTTGATCTTTGATCTTAGTCGCGGCTTCGGGTTGACTTGCGGGCCGATTCCCCTACCTGACGTAAATATGAATTCAACTTCGGAGTCAACTCTCGGATCGGAGAAACAAGATTGTCAATCTGTTCTTTGGTTAATAGTTCTCTCCGATATGCCCTCCTAAGCCAATGCCGCGTTTCATTCAACGATCCGCGTGCCATTCGAAGAAACCTACGGTTATCCAAAGGCGTACCGCGTCCGCTTCCTTCCGCGATATTTGCGCCTATACTATCGACCGATCGAATGAGCTGCTTCCCAATGGTGTCTTGCGCAAGTCGGCCCCATCCATTCACAGCATTCCAGATTTCGTCCGACAACTTCTCCGAAAGTCGATAAATGTCGAGGTTTTCAAAATTTGTCTTGGTCATGAGTGATCTTCGAGAAAGTGAGATTTAGAGTGCCTAAATCTACCAAACAAAGATCAAAAATCAAAGACCAAAGACCAATGTCTACAGGCGCACGATCTTCGCACAACTCCCGTTGCGGATCTCCTCGTTCAAGGCGTTCCGGGTGTCGACGATAACCTTCGAAAGTTTGCACACACGGACGTAATCGACAGTCGAATGTTCCGTACAGATCACGACGCAGTCTGCCGATTCGAGAAGTTCGTCGGTCAGCTCCTGATTGTAGAGCGGTTCGCCGTCGCCGATCGTATAGGCATGGTCAAAGGTCACTTCCGGAACGAACGAATCGTGGTAGACGACTTCAGCGCCGCGCGAACGCAGAAGGTCGATGACCGAGAGCGCCGGCGATTCGCGCATGTCGTCAATGTCCTTTTTGTACGCGACACCGAGGATCAGGATTCTCGATCCTTTAACCGACTTCTGTCCGTCGTTGAGCGCGTCGCGGACCAGTCCGGCGACGTAGCGCGGCATGCCCGAGTTGATCTGTTCGGCGAGCGTGATGAACTGCGAATCGAAACCGTGCTGGCGCGCCTTCCAGCTTAAGTAGTGCGGATCGAGCGGGATGCAATTGTGAACAAACAGACCGTAACTGGTCGCGAACGTGTGATTGCCTTCGACCTCGATCGAATAGACAAGCGAACGTACCGCCGAGCTGATCGTTTCAACCGACTTCACCGGCACCGTCATGAGATCGCCGATCTTCTTGAACGTCCGGCTCGCCGGCCTCCGAACGCGGTTCGCGAGATACGACTGGAGCTTTTTGCCTTTTTCTCCGAGCCAATTCGACATGCGGTCGATCTGCTCCGCTCCTTTGATCTGAAGATGCGGGCGCGAACGCTTGAATGTCGGCGTGAAGCCAAGTTCCTGAAGAAGGAACGTCGCCTGCTGGAATAACTTGGGCGAACTTGAGAAGAACCCGATCTCCGCGCTCGCGTTGCGGTGCAGATAACGGCGGCCGTTCTTCATGTAATCCGATCGGCCGGAAGTCACATACACATCACCATCGCCGCGAAGGAGGCCTTTCAGCAATTCGGTCTTGTGATCCTCGGACAAGCTAAGGAAGCGATCCGGGATCTGCATCTCGGTCGAACGGCTTCCACATTTCAAAACTTCAGCGATGAACCAACCGAACAACGCCGATGCGACGCGAATATGCGTCGCCTGATGAACACGGGAGTCGTGCACCGAAGTGCCGACACCGAATTCGGTCAGAATAATCGATCGAACATCTTCAATGAAATCGGTTTCCTTGCGATTGAAGGTGAACCGGATTCGATAATTGCCCTTCTCGACGGTCGCACATCCCTCGGCGAGATAGTAACCGATCAATCGGGCGACGTTCTTCGTGAGCCGAACGACCGCCGGAAACGAACTTGACGACGGTCCTCGTCCGATACGGAGTCTTACATCGGTCCGATCAACGCCAAGCTCCGCTTCGACGGACAAAAATTCGTCCAAAGTTAGGTAGTCGGTCTTGGAAAGTTCCCAAAGGCGTTCGCGGCGCAGATGACGGCGCAGAACGTCGCGGTATTTCGAGAGTCCGGCATCGCCGATGACGATTCTGACCCTTGTTCGCATTTTCTCGGGGATCAGGTCGATCAGATCTACTTCGAGAGATCCAACCGCCGGTAATCCACCGTTTCCGTTCTGAATCGGAAGGCGATCGGACGGCTTTACATCCTTCGCAAAAACCTGAGCCATCGTTCCGTCCTCGCGGACGACGAGCATCGGGTGTTTGTCCGTCACCGTCAACTTCCGGTTATCGCTGGTCGTGATCTTGATCAGGTCCGCATCCGTGTATCGCTTGAAAAGATAATCGACCTGCTTCCACTCGGGAGCATTCGTTTCAAGATTGACCGAAAGTGCTTCGAGGCGCGGTTTGTGGATGACCTCGCTTCCGTGCACGTTGAACATTCGAACGCGACTGGTTCGGGATTCCCGCTCAAAAAGCCTTTCGAGTTTCTCAACTCGCTTGCTCGCAGCGTCCCTGACGATCACAGTTTCATCGCCCGATAAACAATGTCCACCAATGCCCGGCCCCGGATAGAACGGCATAAATCCGAATGGCTTTGTCGCGGCGGCGCGGACAACCTCCCAGGTGTCGATGTTGAGCGCGTTGCAAACTTTCGCCATCTCGTTCGCCATCCCGATATTGATCGCACGGAACGTGTTCTCCCAAAGCTTTGCGGCTTCGGCAACACGTGCGGAACTCACCGGATGAACGTTGTCGACGATCTGCGAGTAGAGCAGCGCGGAAACTTCCGTCGAGTCTTTCCCGACCCCGCCGACGACCTTCGTGATGTTGTGCGTCTGAAACTGCGGATTGCCCGGATCCACGCGCTCGGGTGAAAACGCAAGCAGGAAATCCTCGTCGAGTTTCAGTCCGGCCGATTCGATCATCGGCTGCAGAATCTCGTCGGTCGTTCCCGGATAAGTCGTCGATTCGAGAATCACGAGCTGGCCGCGCCGTGCATACTTCTTGATCTGCTCGCCCGACGCGAGGATGTACGACATGTCGGGATCCTTCGTTTTGCGTAGCGGCGTCGGGACGCAAATGATGATCACATCGCAGTCTTTCAGTTTGCTGAAATCGGTAGTCGCGGAAAATTTTTCGTCAGCGATCGCTCTCGCGACGTTCTCGGACGGCACGTCAACGATGTGCGAAACGCCGCCGTTCAGAGTTTCAACCTTCTTGTCGTCAACCTCGAAACCGATGGTCCCGTAGCCTTTCAGCGCGAATTCGATAATGAGGGGAAGTCCGACGTAACCGAGTCCGATGACCCCGATCCGCGCGCGCTTTTCGGCGATTAGAAGTTTTAGTTCGTCTTTGATCATTTTCTTGGATTGTTATGAATACGCAGTAGTTACTGTTCTTGAAGGGACGAGTTTGCGGCACGGGGAGCCGGCCTGAGTCTTAATCTATGTTATGAACTTTTGTTAGTCAAGAATCTGTTGTTGCAAAAAGTGTTTGTGCTACAATTGGTTTTGTTGAAAGGCTGAAGCCTTCTTATCCTCCATCCTAGTAAACTCACAATCCCCAACCGTCTCCTGATTATGGATTTTGAAATAAACTCCAGCAATCCAGCAGTTCGCGCCATTATCGAGGGCAAAGCTCCGATGCCGGCGAAACTCGCCGCGGCGCGCGGAATTCTTCCGATCGCGCACGGCGATCTGCTCGAAGTCCTGGTCGCGCTTTCGACGGATCCGGAGCCGGAGCTTGCAAGTCTCGCCAAATCGACATTGCTGACGCAGGATCCGGATTCCCTGCGTGGCGTGCTTGACTCGACTGAAGCGGCGCCGAGAGTTCTTGATTTTTATTCGAAGATTGAAAACCTGCCCGACACGGCATTTGAATCCATCCTCACGAACAGCAAGACGCCGGACGGGTCGATCGCCATGTTTGCAAGGTCGACGAAAAGCGGTCACCTGCTTGAATTGATCGCCTTCAATCAACAGCTGTTGATCCGCACGCCGGCGATCATCGACGCGATCGTCAACAATCCGTACCGCACCGCCGAGGCCGAACGGCGTGCCAGCGAAACAAAACGCGAGTTCTTTGAAAAGGAACGCGGCGCGCAACAGATCGCGAGCGAATTGCGCGCACAGGGAAAGGACGCGGCCGCCGAGTTTATCGAGGGTGCAGAATTCGCTCAGGGACTCGATCCGACCGAGCAGGCATTTCGGGACGCGCTTCTGCTGGCGGAACACATCGAGGCCTTCGATTCCGAGATCGACGACACATGGCTGTCGCTCGACTTGATCGAGGAGTTGTACGAGGAGACACAGGAAGAACGGGAAGCGATCGTCAACAAGATCCTCGGCGAAATGAAGGTCGAGGAAGACTCGGTTTCGAGCGAACGGGTGTCGATGATCAATCGCGTCATGCGAATGAACATGAAAGACCGCATGCGTTTGGCGATGAAGGGCGACCGCGAGGCGAGGAATATTCTGATCCGGGATCCGAACCGCATCGTCGCGCAGGCCGTTATCCAGAATCCGAAGATCACCGAACAGGAAGTCGAGAAGATCGCGACGATGCGTACCGTTCCGGAAGAAGTTCTGCGACTGATCGCGATCAACCGGGCGTGGGTCAGGATCTATCCGATCATGCTCAAGCTCTCGCAAAACCCGCGGACGCCGATCTCAAATGCGATGCAGATCCTGACGCGGCTCCAGACAAAAGATCTGCTCGCGATCTCGAAGAACCGCAACGTCTCTGAGGCGATCCGCAAGCAGTCGTTCCGGCTGTTCAGTGCCCGGACCGGAAAATAAGATTCCAGCAGCCTTCGGCTGATTCCAGGATTCCAGCAGCCTGCGGCTGATTCCAGGCATTCCAGGGAGTCCAAGATTCCAGCGGCCTGCGGCTGATTCCAGTATTTCAAGATTCCAACGGCCCTTGGCCGATTCCAAAATTCAAAACTCAAGATTCAAAATTCGAGAATCCACGCGCTGAAGGTCAAAGATCAGAGATCCGCAATCAAAGTTCAAATGTTTTGAACTTTGAATTTTGAATCTTGAGTTTTGTTCAGATCTTTCCGGTTTTGATAAACGTTCCGGCCATGTCGGTCAACGTATGGCTTGCCGCGCCGAGCCACGTTCCGACGAACGCCGCGACGATCGCGACGTCGCCGAAATTGCTTCGCACATAGGTTCCGATCGATCTCCACGCTTCGAGGAACTCCGCGATCCGCGGAAGGTCTCCGCCGCGGTAGCTTGCGATCGCGTACGCCGCGACAAACGTCGCGAGGGTGGCCGCACCGAAGAAGTACACAACCCGCAGAAACGCGCCGAAGATCAAACCGTGTGACCATCGCGAACGGTGCGGGAAGAATTTCTGATAGGGAAACCAAAGAAATCGCAACGGTCCCCAGCGCGAGTATTGTTTGCTCAGTGTATCGAGGTCCGGACCGAACATGATCCCGCCGAAAACGAATGCGGCCGTGACGACCGCCGACGTCGTAACTTCATGGGTCAGCACGTACGACGCCGCGAACACCGGCGCGGCTGAAAGAAATGTCACAAGATCGTGCGTCGCTCCGCCCGGCAATCTTTTACCTCACGCCGAATTCCCAGATCCCGAATAAGGTCTTCTTGTCGAGCGGGTGTCCCGACTGCTTGAGCGCGAGGATGATCTGCGACCGATGATGGGCTTCGTGAGAACCGAGATAGGTAACAAACGCGGTCGGGTGAGGTTTGAATCCCTTGATCCTGCCTTCGGATCGCTCGATCAGTTCGGAGATCGCTTTTCCGGATCGGACGAGCGCGTCGCGCAGCAGCGACTTGTTCGCGGCATCCGACTTATCGACTTTCACGACATCGTCCATCAGTTCCGGCATCGACGCCTTGAGCCACATCAGCCGGACGTTGTTCACATGTGCGAATTGCTCGCCGACGTTGCGGCCCTTCGATTCGAGCGAATCGGCAAAATTCTCTTCCAGTATCGCATCGAGCAGGTAGAGGACGATCCGATTGTTGATCTCCCAGGTTTCTTTAAGTTCAGCGCTCATGATCGGCGGGAATTATAGCACGTGGCGGATTTTTGATAAGATTTCCGAACGTGGCAAATTTTCTCTCGAAACTCGGTACGACGCTGGCGATGATCAAGTTCGAACATACGCTGTTCGCGTTGCCGTTCGCGTTTCTTGGCGCGATCCTCGCGGCCAACGGATTGCCGGCGTGGTATCAGATTGTGTGGATCACGCTGGCGATGGTCGGAGCGCGTTCCGCGGCGATGACCTTCAACCGAATCATCGACCGAAAGTTTGACGCCGCGAATCCGCGGACGGCGAATCGCGAGCTTCCGACCGGCAAGCTTTCGGTCGGATTTGC
>JAKOSS010000006.1 GCA_029777145.1 Acidobacteriota bacterium
CGATAACTCGCGGGCGTTCCTTTGACGAATTTAGCGTATTTAGCGGGCAGGAGAAGTTTCACTAACGCTCGGCGGCGCGGCGCAGGCGATCCATCAAAGCGCGCCCGATTCCCGTCTCTTCGACCGGTTCGCAGCAGATCACATCGATCTCCGCGCGGTCGCAATCCCTGAAGAAAGCAAAGAGTTCATGCGCGTACTCGGCGGCGTCGCGGCAAACCCTGACGATCGCGAAATCGCCGTCGGGATCGTGAACACCGATGTATGCGCGCTTTCCGTTTGCGGGAAAATCCGCCAAAGAAACCTTTGCGGCCGGCGAGTAATGACGGTGTTTCAAGCCCGGACTTCGGACGGCCTCGTCGCCGGCGGGAACATAAACCACAGTTTCCGGAACCACTTTGCGCAATTGTTCGAGCGAGACCGCGCCCGCCCGTAACAGGACCGGGAATTCGCCGGTGCAGTCGACGACGGTTGATTCGAGCCCGATCTCCGTCGCCGCGCCCTGCAGGATGCAATCGATCCTTCCGTTCAGATCCTCGAAAACGGCTTCCCAATTCGTCGGCGACGGCCGTCCCGACAGATTTGCGGACGGCGCGACAACCGGCGTCCCGCACGCCTTCAAGAAATCTCGTGCCAACTCGTGCCGCGGCATCCGGACGCCGATCGTATCGAGCCCGGCGGTCGCGATCGACGGAACCTCGTCGGATTTGGGAAGAACGACGGTCAGCGGAGCGGGAAAGAACGCGTCGATCAGCTTTCGCGCGGAGGGAGTTATCGTCTTTGCGAGCCGGCCGATCTGCTCCAGCTCACCGACGTGCGCGATCAGCGGATTGTCCGCCGGACGCATTTTTGCATCAAAGATCTTCGCGATGGCGTCAGCATCAAATACGTTCGCGCCAAGTCCGTAAACGGTTTCCGTCGGGAACGCTACGAGGCCGCCGCACCTGATGACGCCGGCGGCGATTTCGGTCGATCTTGTGAGAAGCGTTTCCAAATCGGTACTCTGCGGTAGACAGTATACCGTAGACGGTAGTTGGTAGAAGGGCAGTGGGAGGGAGGCTGTAGACGGAGGCAGTAGTCGGCAGGTAGTAGGCGTGGTTCCGGTTTCTTTCGCCGTGCGGTTGAACTTTGTACAATCTCAAATATGACTCTCGAAGAGAAGCTCAAAACACTGCCGACCTCGTCGGGCGTTTACATTCACAAGAACGCCGACGGGAAGATCATTTATGTCGGCAAGGCGAAGAATCTTCGAAACCGGGTCAGACAATATTTTCATTCGTCGCGCAATCATGATCCGAAGACCCGCGAACTCGTCAAACGGATCGCCGATTTCGAGTTCATCGTCGTCGACAGCGAGGTCGAGGCGCTCGTGCTCGAGGCGAATCTCGTCAAAAAGCACAAGCCGCGTTACAACGTCTTTCTCAAGGACGACAAGCAGTATCCGCACCTGAAGATCACGCGCGAGCCGTTCCCCAAGGTCGTCATCACGCGCAAATTGCAAAAGGACGGCGCGTACTATTTCGGGCCGTTCCTGCCGGCGAATCTCGCGCACAAGACGCTCGATCTGATCAACCGTACGTTTCAGCTGCGGACGTGCGAGATCGAGATCGACGGCAAGCTCTCGCGGCCGTGTCTCGAATATCATCTCAAGCGCTGCCTCGCGCCGTGCGTCAAGAACCTCTGCAACGCCGACGAATACACGCAGGCGGCGGCTGATGTGAAGCTGCTTCTCGAAGGCAAGAACCACGAACTCGCGGGCGAACTCGAACGTCGGATGTGGCAGTACGCCGAATCCGAAAAGTACGAACTCGCGGCCAAGTACCGCGATCTGATGGCGACCGTTCTTGCCATTGGCGAGAAGCAGAAGATGGCGACCTCGCCCGACCGCGACGTCGATATCTTCGGGTTCTACCGCGAGAAACAGCGGCTCGCGCTGCAGTTGTTCACGATGCGCGAGGGAAAGATCGTCGGGCGCCGCGAGTTTTTCTGGGAAGACATCGACGATGAGTCGTTCGACGCGTCTGAGTTTCTCGGCGAGATCCTGTCGCAGTATTACTCGACGGATTACGTGCCGCTCGAGATCCACGTCCCGAACGACTTCGACGATCGGCAGAC
>JAKOSS010000544.1 GCA_029777145.1 Acidobacteriota bacterium
CGCCCTCCACGGATGATTCATCCTCGAGTTTGTTCGGCTCGAACCAGGTCCGGCACGTTCCCTTCCATTTTCCGACGATCGATTCAAGAAAACTGTTTCCCATAGGCGGACATTATTGCACAGTTTTCCGAGTCTTCAACCGGCTTCGGTTATACTCGCAACATGAAATTTACGTTTGCTTTGATCGTCTTGGCCGCAATTTTCAATGCAGCGATTTTCGCGCAATCGCCTCGACCGCGCGCACGCGAGGCGGGAGTGAAGGTAGGCATTCTTCCGACCGGAAAGTTGAATTCGATCACCGACGTTCCGGGCGTCCTGGTGGGACATACAACGATATTCCGCGGCGACAACATCCGGACCGGCGTGACGGCCGTTCTTCCGCACAACGGCAACCTGTTTCGCGAAAAGGTCCCGGCGGCGATCTTCGTCGGCAACGGTTTCGGCAAGCTGATGGGATCGACGCAGGTCGCGGAACTCGGCGAGATCGAAACACCAATCCTTCTGACCTCGACGCTTTCCGTTCCGAAGGTCGGTGATTTTCTGATCGACTACATGCTCGCGCTTCCCGGAAATGAATCGGTGCAGTCGATCAATCCGGTCGTTGCGGAAACCAACGACGGATTTCTGAACGACATCCGTTCGCGCCCGATCACCCGCGACGACGTCTTTGCCGCGATCAAGGGCGCGAAAACGGACAACATCGAGGAGGGATCGATCGGCGCAGGCACCGGAACGGTCGCGTTCGGGTTCAAGGGCGGCATCGGAACGGCGTCGCGAAAATTCCCGGCGTCGCTCGGTGGGTACACGGTCGGCGTTCTTGTCCAAACAAATTTCGGCGGCGTACTGTCGATCGACGGCGTGCCGGTCGGCGTCGAACTTGGCAAGTATTACCTGAAAGATGCAATCGCAAAGAATGCGGCCGCCGACAAACTCGCGGACGGCTCGATCATCATCGTCATCGCGACCGACGCGCCGCTCGACGCCCGGCAACTGAACCGCATCGCGGCGCGCGCGATGTCGGGGCTCGCACGGACGGGATCGTCGATGACGAACGGCAGCGGCGATTACGCGATCGCGTTTTCGACCGCTGAATCGAACCGGATCAAACCGCTCGGAACGGGCGAGTTCGTCCGTAAGTCTGAAGTCGTCGCAAACGACGCGATTTCACCCCTGTTTCAGGCAACGATCGAAGCAACCGAAGAGGCGATCATCAATTCTCTGTTCCGCGCGACGACCGTCAAAGGCCGCGACGGTCGAACCGTCGAGGCGCTCCCGATCGAGAGAACGCTCGAGATCATGAGGAAATACGGACGATAAAGGCAAAAGTAAAAAGGGAAAAGGCAAAACGGTCTGGAAGTAAACGGCCGACAAATCGGACTCGGTGATCCGGCGTTTGGACTCTTTGCCTTTTTACTTTTTACTTTCTACTTTTGCCCACTATCCGCGGTTTCCAGCCCGCGAGGACGAATTCCGGACGGCTGTAATCGGCGATGATCTTCGCATCCTTGACCCTGTCGAGCTGGCGCGACCAGGCGACGCGTTTGCTGATATCGACCGGCGAGCCGTCCTGATTTCGGCTGTTGTATTCCCAGAACCGCAGCGTTCCGCCGGTATCGGCCGTTCCCCAGCCTTCGGGGGCGATGTTGACCATCGTTGAGTTGAGTAGGACGACTTCGGCGAACGGATACGTGAACTCGCCGTTCTTCGGCGAACGCGCGATCGTTGTCGGAGCGGCCGTCCCGATGAAAGTGCTGTCCTTGAACACGTTCCCGTGATTGTCTTCCTTGTTTCGCGGCCACATCATGACCTGCGTCGATCGGATCGTGCAGCGTTCGCAAAAAAGCGTTCCGCGGCCGAGGATCGTGTCGCCGGTTCCGATCACCGTGCTGTCCACCATGTAGATGCGGCCGTTCGCCTGCAACGCATCTCCGAATCCGATTACCGTCACGTTCGACAGGATATCGCGCTCGCCGTTGATCAGTAGGCCTTCGGACTGGCCCGGCGCGGTCGTTTCGAGCGTCATTCCGACGATGTTGAAATCGTTGCAGTTGTCGATCGCGACCGCCGCGCGCCTTGACGGAAACGTACCCTTTTCAGGATTCGTCCTGATGTTCGCCGGATGCGGATTGAAGACCTCGTTGTTGGCGTATCGGATCTTTGTCGTCCCCGGCCCGTCGCCGACGATCGTCACGTTGTCCTTGTTGCGGGCATAAACGATCTCCTGGTAAAGCCCGGCCTTCACCGTGATCGTGATCCGCTTCTTCGAATGATCGGGGACAAAATCGAGCGCCCCCTGAACGGTGTTGAAGT
Source organism: Acidobacteriota bacterium (assembly GCA_029777145.1). Next base: position 2,311 of record JAKOSS010000544.1, read on the forward strand.
CTCCCGATCCGTCCGATGCGACAGTCAGTTTCGTCACGCCCGGCTTCGGAGCCTTCGACGATGATTTCGTCGAGAATTTCCACGTGTCGCCTGAAACGCCTTTGAAACCGCTTGCTTCGAGCACGCCCGGATCGATCTCGACGCGGTACGTCTTCCCGTATTCGAGCAGATCGTGATGCGGATGGATCGTCGCCGTGTTGCCCTCGACGGTGATCGGATAGAAATGAAATCCGTCGGTGAACCCACCGA
>JAKOSS010000545.1 GCA_029777145.1 Acidobacteriota bacterium
GCCGACCTATTTCGTTCGATGACCTGCGAGATCGACGGATAGAGCGCGACCGTGTGAGCGGCGTAAACGATCTGCGGCAGCGTGATCCGTTCACCGCCGGCGAGCGACTTTTCAACGATCTCCGAATCCGGCAAACCCTTGAATTCGTCGCGAAAGGCAGCGTAATCGAGCAACGCCTTCGGAATTTCCTGATGATCGAACGCGGCGAGGATCTCGCGCAGACCGATCGCCGAATTCTCGCGATAGAACGCAGCCATCGTCGCCGGCGCGCGTTTGACGAGCTCGGCGAGCGTCGAACCGATCGTCAGTGCGCGGTTCTGTTTCTCGGATTCAAGGCGAAACCTTCCTTCGAGATAATCGCAAAGCGGCGTCGCCGACGCGGCGGGCGTGATCAGATTCGACGAGCAACCGATGAATTCCGCGGTATTCAGATCGGCCAGCAATCTCGCCAATTCGTCTGCGCCGAGATCGAATTGACGGCGCCATTCGTCCGCGTGAAGTCTGTTCGAATCAGGCCGGCGCGCGTCATGAAGCGCCGAAACGATCCGTTTCTGGAGTTTCGCGTCGGGCGCGATCCGGCCCATGATCGCGGTAAAATGCCGCGCAATGCGACCGCCGAAGATCTCGTCCGTATAAACCGCCTGTACCCGCGCAAAGCTCCGCAGATCGGACTGCTGTTCAGCCGCCGACTGCATGAAAAGCGTGATCAACGCCGGGTTTAATCCAAGTTCGACGGCGATCAGGTCGCGTGCCTGTTCGCTGATCGGAACCGACGAGCGTTCGGCAAGATTCTCGATCAACTCGCCGGCGTCCTTGAAACCGAGCGGCGGCAGTTCAAACCGGTCGACGGCGATCCCGTCGATCTCGAACCGGCGCTTCGATCCCATGACGAACGGAATTTCGAAGCGGGCGAAAACGGCCGTCACTTCCGTCACGACCTCGTCCGAAGCGGCATCGAGATCGTCGAGCATGACAAATGACCGCGCGCCGTTCGCATTCGCCCGGAGCGGCGCACCGAACGCCGTCCGGAGAAACGACCGCTCGTTGTTCAGCCGGCTTTCAACCCGGCAGGTTTCGAGCAAACGGTCGATCCAGTGCGTGTCTCCCGGAACCGCGATCTGCGCGATCTCGCAGATGTCGCCGCCGAAATCAAGCAATGACGCGCGCTGCCGGCGAAATGCGACAGTTTGAAGAACGAAGTCCTGAAGAAATCTCAGCGCCGCCTCGCCCGGCGATTCGCCGCGCTCAAACCTGAAATAGAACGGGATCGGGCCGGTCGAATCGGCAAACATCCAATCAAACGTTTGTTTGAGCAATTCCGAAAGTCCGACTCCGGGAGCGGCCGAGAGCCACAATCCGGCTGTCACCGGCTGCCGCGCCGACGCATGCGCCCGCAGACGCGAAAGTTCGCGTTCGCGGCCGACAAATTCGGACGCGTTCACGGTCGCAAGATTCTTTTTGGCTCCGATGGTCACAATCGTCTAGTTCTCTGAGGCTTCGGTCGACTCATGCGCGACGACCTGATTCTTGCCGCCCGACTTTGCCCTTCGCATCGCATCGTCCGCGGCCTTGATGATATCTTCGGCGCTCGAGATTCCGAACGCAAACGACGAAATGCCGATGCTGATCGTGATCCGGCGCTCCGGAAACTCGATTCCCTCGACGCTGCGCCGGATGCGTTCCGCGATCGTTTTTGCTTCCGAGAGCGTCGTTTGCGGTAGCAGCACGCAGAATTCTTCGCCGCCATAACGGGCTGCAATATCAGCTCCGCGGAGCGTAGAGCGCATCGCGTTGACCGCTTCGCGCAGGACCTTGTCGCCGGTCAAAACCCCGAAGTCCTTGTTGAACCGACCGAAGTCGTCGACGTCGATCATCAGGAAGCTCATCGGGTAACCGTAACGATTGGAACGCTTTATCTCTTCCGATAGTCGTTCTTCAAGGTATCGGCGATTGAGCAAACCGGTGAGCGGATCTGTCACCGACAGGGTTTCGAATTTTCCGGCGCGGTTCTTGATCTCCGCCCGGTCGAGGACGATCGCCACCTGCGGTGCGATCGCGTCGAGCACCTCGAGATCGAATTCATCGTACGACGCACCGTCGACGCGGTCGGCGACATTGAGCACGCCGATCCGGCGGTCGCCGATCATGAACGGATAGCAGATGAACGATCCGGTTTTGTATTTCCAGTCGGCGGGCGCCGCCCCGAGACCGATCTTCGAGACATCGCCGACGACCACCGGTTTTCCGTCGGTCAGCACACCGCGCGCGACGCGTTCGCCGACGCCCTCGGAGGTCGACGCGATGCTTTCGGCAGTCGCGCCGATCGCGGCACGCACCGTCAATTTTTCAGTCTTATCGTCGAAGAGCAGCAGCGAACTGCGCTCGGCGTTCATCAGTTCGGACGAGATCTGAAGTAGGCCCGGCCAGAAATCATCGGTGTCGATGTGCTTGAGACTCGCGTTGAACCGCTCGACGGCCCGCGCCTGACGGCCGCGTCGGCGGACTTCCTCGCGAAGCCGGAGGATCTCGATCTCGGGCCCGATCGATCGGCAGAACTTCGAAAGATGCTGTTTGAGATAGTCCTCGGAGACCGAATCGGCGACGACCAGTGCGTTCTGGACCTCATCGCCGACGGCGATCGGGAACAGCGCGATCGATCCGCGCTCGGTCGGCTCGCCGTCTTTGCGCCGCTCGCGAAGGAACAGCGGGACTTCGGATTCGATCGCCCGGAACAGGCGCTCGTCGTCCGGACTGAATTTGACGCGAAAGACGTGGCCCGCCAGGTTTCCGGTCGAGGACACGACCTCAAAACCGGTGTCCCGCAGTTCGAGCCATCCGAGAGAGTTGAGTCCGTAGCGGCGACCGAGAAAATCGAGGATCGAATCGCACGCGTCGCGGTATTTGAGCGTCGTGAGCGACCCGAAAAACGCGCGCCACGCGGTCAGTTCTTCAGTCTCGGAAGTCGGCGGACCACTGATCGGTAGCGCCTGCACGGGCTTCTCGCCGTACTCGCGCAGCATCTGCTCGATCGCGTCCTTCTGGCTGATCGTTTCGGCCTCAAGATCGGACGTGGGCTTCGGGATCGGTTCGGATTCAACCGCGGTTTCGAGAATCGTCTCCGCCGGGGCCTCGA
>JAKOSS010000546.1 GCA_029777145.1 Acidobacteriota bacterium
ACAATCTCGGACTCCATAATCTCTACATCGCCAACTACTACTACAAGATGTCGGTCGATCAGAAGAAAGGCGGTCTGAAGGGCGCGCAATCGCGATACCGCGAGATCCTCGACAAATATCCGAACTTCAGTTTCATGGACGAGGCGCTGTTCAAACTCGCCGTCACGTATTTGGTCGAGGAAGAAACCGACCAGGCAGCGCGCTATTTCCAACGCGTCGTCCGCGAGTATCCGAACAGTGAATTCTTTGAGAAATCGAAGGAGCAGCTCAATCTTATCGGCGCGACGGTTCCGGAGCCGGATCCGACGCGCAAGGACGTTCTGCCGCCCGAGAAAGTGTCGTTCTTCGCGAACTTCCGGAATCAGCTATTCGGCGTTTATCCGATGACGATCGACAAGGACGGCGTGCTGATGACCCGCGACTTCGACAAATGCAAGTTCGAACTGATCGACAAGGTAATCGAGAATCTGGGGCAGATCTCGCAAAGCGAGGTGCCGAAAACGCTGACGGCCGTGGTTGTGCCGTGCGAAACCCAGGCAAAATCCGACACGAAGAAGGAAGAAGACACGACCAAGCAACCGTGAGATGAGCGAGATCTCGCCGGAGAATCTGGCTGAAATTGAAAAGCGATACCGGGCGGCCGCGATCATCGGCGTCGCCCAGATCGCATTTACGGTTGCGCTGGCGGCCGTCGCCTGGTTCGTCGTACAGCGCACCGAGGTAGTCGCCACGAACGAATCGGTGACGACTCTCTGGGTGCTGATCGCGTTCATCGCGATCGGGAGCTTGCTTCTGCGCCGTCTGTTCAACGGCTGGGAACGGCTTCGGAACGCGGCGCTCCTCGGCGGCGTTTCGGGTCTTCTGAAAAAGCTTCAGACAAACAGCCTGATCCTCGGAATGTTCGCCGAAGCGATCGCCGTCATCGGATTCGTGATCACGATCTTCAGCGGGAGCAGTTTCGACATGTTCCGCGCCGCAGCCATCGCTTTGGTCGTTTTCTTTGTTGCCTTTCCCCGAAAGAACGTCTGGAAGACAATCGTCGCCAACCTGCAGGGAATCTGAAATTATGCAATTCATCGTCAGAATCATGATCGCGGCGTTTTGTGCCGCATCGATCGCCGGCGCCGCCGTTGCGCAGAACGAAGATCGTCCGGCGGTCAAGGGAACGCCCGCACCGGTCCGGACCCCGGCCGAGGGCGGCTCGCCGAATCTTTCCGAGACGCTCGCGAAGAACGTGGCGACGATCGACAAGAACACCGAGGTTCCGCGGGAAAAACGCGAACAGGCCTACGCGAAACTGCTTGAAGGCCAGCGCTATGTCTGGTCGGCGAAACGCTCGCGGTCGCAGGCCGCGGTCAACAGCCGTCTCGCGAGACAGGCTTTCCAGCGCGCCGTCGAGCTGGACCCGACGCTCGCCGAAGGATATACGGCACTCGCCGAACTCGCCTGGAACTTCCCGCCCAACGACGTCGAAGAATCGATCCGGCTGGCGAAGATCGCGATCGCGATCGACAAGAACAATTTCGGCGCGAATCGCCTGCTCGGACGGGCGTATACGCTCAAGAGCCGGCTGAATCGTGGGACGCCGGATCCGGAGAACGCGCAGAAGGCGATCCAGTACTGGAAGGACACCGCGCGGCTCGACGGCCGCTATGCGGAAGCCTGGGCCTTTCTCAGCGCGCTTTACACCGAAGGATCGGACGAACAGATCGCCGCTCTGCGCGGATGGCTCGCTTCGGCGACCCCGATCGATACTTACTTTTACCGCGTTCTGATGGGCGGTCAGGCGGATCTTGCACCTGAAAATGCGGCCGTCAAACTCGGAAAGGCGCTGCTCGTCGCGAGAAGGATCAAGGAAGCGGTCGAAGTGCTCAATCAGGTCATCGTCGACGATCCGGAGAGCGAAGAAGCGCTCGATTCGCTTCGGACCGCGCTCGAAGCGTCCGATCCGGCCGTCGCGCAGACCTCGATCCAGGCGATCAAACAGGCGATCTATGCGAATCCCGGTGACACGGAACTGATCCTCCTTCTCGCGAAGGTCCAGGCGCGGGTCGGGAATTCTCCGGACACGACGAAGTTTCTCAACGACACGATCGCGCGTTACGCCGAACAGGACAAGTCCGTCGCCGCCGGACTTCAGGCGGCGCTTGGCGACGTTTACCGTGACTCCGGCCGTTATGACGAGGCGATCCAGGAGTTCAACAAGGCATTGGCGACGCGCGGCATTTCCGCCGACCGGCTGGCCACCGACGACGACCGTGACTTCGCCGTCGCGGTGTTCGAAAAGATCGTCCTGACGTACAAGACCGCAAACCGGTTCAACGAAGCGAAAACCGCGATCCTCAACTCCGAGAAGATCCTCGGCGACGAGGATTCGTTCGCCGACCGGCAGATGATCGCGCTCTATCGCGAGACCGGGAAACGCAATGAAGCGCTGCAGGCCGTGAAAATGGCGCGCGTCAGATTCCCGGACGATTACGGATTTCTGCGCACCGAGGCGATGGTGCTCGTCGAACTCGGACGCGTCGACGAGGGAGTCGGGCTGATCCGTTCGCTGATCGGGAAACAGGACCCGAAAGCGCCGACGATCATGTACGACGATTTCTCGAATTACCTGTTCATTTCGATCCTTTACAGCGAAGCGAAACGGGGCAAGGATGCGATCTCGGCGGCGAACGAGGCGATCGCCGTATCGCAGGATCCGGACCGGAAGCAGATCGCACTGCTGACCTTGGCAACGGCACAGAACGTTTCGAACGACTTCGCGGCCGCCGAATCGACGCTGCGCGGGATCCTCAAACAAACGCCCAAGAATCCGATCGCCTTGAACAATCTCGGGTATTTCCTTGTCGAACGGGGCGAGAAACTCGAAGAGGCGCTGAAGTTCATCCAAGACGCGCTTGAGATCGATCCGGGCAATCCGTCGTTCCTCGACAGCCTTGGATGGGCGTATTTCAAGCTCGGCAAGATCGATCTTGCCGAGGGAAGCCTGACGAAGGCGATCAAGTCGGACCCGGCGTCGGCGACGGCGCATCATCATTTGGGCGACGTCTACGAGAAACAGGGAAAAATGGAACTGGCAAGGCAGGCATGGCAGCGGGCGCTCGTGCTCGCGGTCGATGCCGACGAGGTCGCGCAATTGAAGGCGAAGCTGGCGACCAAAAAGTCGAAGTAGCCGAACGGCTGAAACTCAAACGACCGACGCGCTTCTGCGATCTGCAGGGCGCGTCTTTCGTTTTCCGGCTGGAATTTCAGAACGATTGGTCGTTTATTTCATCCGCGGGCGATCCCTTGCCCGTGACGGACTAATGTCCGGACCTTATCCGAAAAGGCAAGTACCGCAAGGTGCACGCAAAGCCGTGGGACGAGAGTCTCGCCCGGCTGCCGAAGTGAGGTTGGATGAAACTGAAACTGGCCCTTTCTCTCGTATTCCTGTTGATCCTGTCATTGTGCGCCGTGCGTGAAGCGGACGGACAGGCCCTGAGCGTTTCGGCGTCCGCCGAACCGACATCACCTGATCTGCTCGGGCGTGAACGGGTTGCGGCAAACCCCAATGTCGGCAATTTTCTATTCTCGCAGTCGGAACTTCATCAACTTGAGCGGGAAGCGGCCGATCTCATCAATCAGGAACGCCTCAAGCTCGGACTGACGGCGATCGCGTGGAGCGAGGACGCCGCGAAGGTGGCCCGTCTCCATTCTTCGAATATGGCCAAACTCAACTTCTTCGGACACGCGGGCGCCGACGGCAAGATGGTCGATGAACGCGCCGACCAACTCGGAGTCAAGAAATGGCGGGCGATCGGCGAGAACATCGCGTTCAACCGCGGATACTCCGATCCGATCAAGACGGCCGTCGAGAAATGGATGCAGTCGACCGGCCATCGCAACAATCTTCTCAATCCCCGTTGGCAGGAAACCGGGATCGGGATCGCGGTCACTCCGGAAGGCTGCTTCTACTTCACCCAAGTCTTTCTCGAACGCCGGTAGATCCACCCCGGAATCCGCAAGTTTGATTCGCACGCCGCCATTATCTATTCTTGCGGAATGAGTTCCGACGCGTTCGAATTGCCGAGTTTTGCGAAGATCAATTGGCTGCTGCGCGTCCTCGGGAAACGTCCCGACGGCTATCACGAACTCTGCACCGTTTTTCAAACAATCTCGCTCTGCGATCGTTTACGATTCGAACCGGCAGACGAACTGACACTCGAGTGTGACGTTCCCGGAATCCCGGTTGACGGTTCAAATCTCATTCTCCGTGCCGCCAGTTCGTTGCGGGTTCGGTTCGCAGTCCGCGGCGGGGCACGCATCATACTGAAGAAGACGATCCCCGCGCCGGGCGGTCTCGGGGGCGGGTCTTCAAACGCCGCAACGGCATTGCTTGGACTGTCGGTACTCTGGGATCTCAACGTCGGATTTTCCGAATTGACAGCGCTCGGCGCGGAACTCGGATCCGACGTCCCGTTCTTTCTTTACGGCGGAACGGCGATCGGAAGCGGTCGCGGCGAATCGATCGAACCGCTGCCCGATGTCGAGCGGAAATTCATGTTGATCGTCACTCCGAATGTCGCCGTTCCGACCTCCGAAGCATTCCGTGGGCTGAATTTACCGCCCTTGACAAAGAATGACCCGGAAAGTATCCTCGAACTTTGCCGAAAAGCCGGTCAGGAGTTTCTGGACGGTCGACTGGTTCCGGCAAATGACTTTGAACGAAGCGTTTTCGCATTGTTCCCCGAAATCGAGCGGGTTCGTGACCGGCTCGTAGAACTTGGTGCCGACACGAGTTTTCTTTGTGGAAGCGGTGCCAGCGTTTTTGCGGTTTTTGAAAAAGAAGAGACACGGCAAGCGACATTGAAAGCCCTCGGAGACGAGAAAGATTGGCGAATGTTTGCCGTAGCAACCGTTTCGCGGGACGAGTTCCGGCGAGCGTTCGCAAGGGCGTCGAGGTTGTTTCCGATTAGTTTCTGAATTATTACTGGGGCGTAGCCAAGTGGTAAGGCACCGGATTTTGGTTCCGGCATTCGCAGGTTCGAATCCTTCCGCCCCAGCCATGGTTATCTGATCGGAACGGGCAATTTTGCGGAATTGCTCGTTTTTCTTTTGAACATGAGCGTCACAGGCAGCATCAAGATTTTTTCCGGCAATGCGCACCGGGCTCTCGCCGAAGAGATTTGCGGCTATCTCAGCTGCGATCTCGGGCGGGCGAGTACCGATCGCTTTTCGGACGGCGAGTTCAACTTCCAGATCGGAGAGAATGTCCGCGGAACCGATGTCTTCATCATTCAGCCGACGTGCCCGCCGACGGATCAGAATCTGATGGAGCTTCTCGTCATGATCGACACGTGCCGCCGCGCGTCGGCGGCGAGTGTCACGGCCGTGATCCCGTACTTCGGTTACGCGCGGTCCGACAAAAAGGATCGTCCGCGTGTCCCGATCGCCGCCAAACTGGTGGCGAACCTGCTGACAACGGCCGGAGCGCAGCGCATCGTCACCGTCGATCTGCATGCGTCCCAGATCCAGGGGTTCTTTGATATTCCGGTGGACCACCTTTTCGCCGCCCCGGTGATCGTCGATTACTTTCAGCAGAACGAGATCGAGAACCTGATCGTCGTTTCGCCCGACACCGGAGGCGCCGAGCGAGCCCGGGCATACGCGAAAAGACTGAACGCCGGTCTCGCGCTGTGCGACAAGCGCCGCGAAAAGGCGAACGTCGCGGAAGTAATGAACATCGTCGGCGATGTTGCCGGCAAGAACTGCCTGATCATCGACGACATGTGCGACACCGGAGGCACGATCTGCAAGGTCGCGCAGGCGCTCTACGAGAACGACGCGAACGAGATCTATGCGTGTTTTTCGCACGCCGTGCTTTCCGGCCGGGCGGTCGACAATATCTCGGCATCGCATATCAAGAAGGTCATTGTGACGAACACCATCCCGCTGCGGGAGGACGCCGAGAAGCTCCGCGCCGAAGGGCGGATCGAACTGCTTAGCATCGCACGACTGCTGGCAAACGGCATTAAATCGATTCACGACGAGACGAGCGTTTCGTCACTGTTTATTTAAGGGATTCCTTGCGGATCACCTGGTGAGGATCGGCAAACGCCGGAAAAAGAACATTATGGCAGACAAAATTGTTGTAAAAGCGGAAGTCAGGGAAGGACGGGGTAAGAACGACACCCGGCGTCTGCGCCGCGATGGGAAGATTCCCGTCTCGATCTACGGAGGCGGCGAAGCGGCCGTCGCGGCGATCGCCGAATTGAGCGATCTGGCGGCGATCCTGCGTTCGGATTCGGGCGTCAACACGGTCTTTTCGCTCGACGTCAAAGGCGACGGAGTGAGCGACGTGATTTTTCAGGATCGTCAGATCGACGCGGTCAAGGGCCGCCTGATGCATGCCGATCTGCGGCGCATTGCGAAGGGTGAAAAGATGGAATTATCGGTTCACCTCGTGATCGTCGGCGAGGCTCCGGGCCTGAGAGAGGAAGGCGCGGTGCTCAATACGCCGCTCAACGAGATCAAGGTTCTTGCGGAACCGGCAAACGTGCCCGAATCGATCTCGGTCGACGTTTCGAACCTGCATGTCGGCGAGACGATCCACGTGTCTGACCTTTCGGTTCCGAAGAACGTCGAGATCACCGAAGCGGCGGACACCGTCGTGGCGTCGATCGTCGTCGTTCACGCGGTGGTTGAAGAGACCGCTGAAGGTGGCGAAGGAGCCGCCGAGCCAACTGAAGGATCGGCTGAAACGACCGAAGAATAGCCTCGGGCGCTCGGCCGCGATTCCGCGACGGAGATCAGAATGGACGAACTTTCCGAAAAGAAATGGCTCGTCGTCGGTCTCGGGAATCCGGGCTTGCGGTACGAGAAAACGAGGCACAATCTCGGTTTCATGGTCGTCGATCGGCTGGCCGAACGGCTTCAGACGACGGTCAGACGCGTTGAATGCCGGGCGCTGATCGGACGCGGACAATCGGCCGGAGCGACGATCGAGCTCGCCAAGCCGCAGACGTTCATGAACCTCAGTGGCGAATCGGTCAGCTGCCTTCTTCGCAAGGAAGACCGGTCGGTTCGAAAGCTGATCGTGATCTCGGATGATCTCGCGTTGCCGTTCGGATCGATCAGGGTCCGGCCGAAGGGAAGTCACGGCGGACAAAACGGTTTGCGGTCGATCATCGATTGTTTGAAAACACAGGAATTCACCCGGTTGCGCATCGGTATCGATCCGGAGCGCCCGGTCGGGGACGCGAGCAGTTTCGTTCTCGATAATTTTTCGAAGAGCGATCTCAAAGAGGTCGACTCGATACTGGACTTAAGCGCCGATGCCGTACTTTCGATCGTCGAAGACGGAGTTGAAAAGGCAATGGCCGAATTTAACTGAATCGAAGCGGATTTCGGATGAAAAGATCCCAAATCGCAAATCGCAAATCCCAAATGGGGGTACGCCCTTCTTGCTTCGACGCGGGGCGTCGAAGCTGGAAAGCCACAAGGAGGAAAATGGCAAATAGAACGTACGAAGTAATGTATATCGCGACGCCGGAAACGAACGACGAAACGATCGGAAAGCTCAATGAAGCGATCGTCAGTCTCGTCGAAAAAGAAGGCGGCAGCGTTGTCAAGACGGACGATTGGGGCCGTCGCAGGCTTGCTTATCCGATCAAGAAAAAGACGGAAGGCTACTACATGTTGTTCGAGATCGAAGGCTCCGGACAGGAAATCGCCGAACTCGAACGCCGGATGCGCGTCAACGATCTGATCATGCGCTACATCACGGTCCGTGTGGATGAAGAGCGCAAGGCCGCCGAAAAGAAACAGGCGAAGCGCGATCGCCGCCGCAACCGTGGCGAAAAGGATGAATCCGGCGATGCCGAGTCGAACTAACCATCGAGGAGGATCTTGAAAATGGAAAAGGAAAAAGAAAACACCAGTACTAACGAAAGCACCGAACTCGATGCCAACATAGAGCAGGATCTCGAAAAGATGCCGCGTCGCTTCCAGCGTCGCCGGCCTCGTCAGTCCGTTCCCGATTACGTCGATTGGAAGGACGTCGATTTTCTGAGACGCTTTATTCCGGAGCGCGGAAAGATCATGCCGCGTCGGATCTCGGGCATCACTGCCAAGGACCAGCGCCGCGTCGCCCGCGCGATCAAACGGGCGCGTTCGATGGCGCTCATTCCGTTCGTCGCGGACTAAGCAAGGAGGATTCAAATCATGGCAAATACCACAGTTTTGTTGCGCGAGGACATCGAGACCCTCGGCGGACGCGGCGAGATCGTCAAGGTCAAGGCCGGTTACGCCAGAAATTACCTGCTGCCGCAGGGGTTGGCGTCGCTTGCGACGAAAGGAAACGTCAAGCAGATCGAACTCGAGCGCGCCGCGCTCCTGAAGAAAGCGGCGCAGGAAAAGGCGACCGCCGAACTGCAGGCCGGACAGATGTCCGGGCTCTCGCTCGAGTTCACCCGCAAGGCCGGTGAAACCGGGACGCTTTTTGGTTCAGTGACCTCGATGGACATCGCCGAAGCGCTTGCCGCAAAGGGTTATGAGATCGACCGCCGTCGCGTGAACCTGAAGGAAGCGATCAAGGAGACCGGCGAATATACGGTCGGCGTCAAGCTCCACCGCGAAGTCGTTTTGAGCGTCCCCGTGGTCGTCAAAGGCGAGGGACAGACCGAAGAGGTTGCCGTCGCGGCTGCGGCTGAAACGGTTGCCGAACCGGTAACCGAGACGGTTGAAGAAGTTGTCGAGGAGACGGCGGAAGAAACCGAAAACTAAGCCCAAAAGAACGTCCGAGGTTTTGGACGTTTTTTTGTCGAGGTAGTATCATCAAAGACTGCAACCGGCAATCCGCCTGCAGTCTTTTTTGTTTGGATTTTCCAAACCGATTTCGCGACAAATGAATCCGACCACCGACTTCGCCCGCGATCAGTTTCTGGAGAAGCCGCTGCCGAGTAGTCCCGACAGCGAGCGCGTGATCCTTGGCGCCATCCTCCTCGACAATCAACTCATCAGCCAGGCGATCGAGCATCTCCGTTCGGAGGATTTTTACTCGCCGCTGCACCGCCGGATCTTCAAGGCGATGACCGCGCTGTTCGAACGCAGCGAGCGGATCGATCCGATCCTCATCGGTGAGGAACTCAAGAAGGACGGCTCGATCGAGTCGATCGGCGGGATCGCCACGATCACGAATCTCACGTACGGATTGCCGCATTTTTCGGACATTTTCGACTACGCGAAGGTCGTCAAGGACAAGTCGATCATCCGCTCGCTGATCAAGGTCTGCAACCAGATCACCAGCGAGGCGCTCGCCGAGGAAGAGGACGCGGCGGACATTCTCGACCATGCCGAGCAGCAGATCTTCGCGCTTGCCGATGAACGCACGCGGCAGGGCTTTGCGCACATCCGGCCGATCGCCGAAACGGTCCTCGCGCGGGTCGAGGAATATGCCAAACGCGAAACGCACGCGTTGACCGGGCTCGCGACCGGATTCCGCGATCTCGACGAGAAGACGTCGGGTTTGCAGAAGACCGACCTGATCATCATTGCCGCGCGGCCGTCGATGGGCAAGTGCCTTGAAGAAAACAGCCTGATCACGCTCGAAGACGGAAGCGTTAGGACGATCAGGCAGATCGTTGAGGAACGAAAAGCCCGGTTGCTGACGCTGGGCGGGGATTTCCGATTCTCGGTCGCCGAGGTCTCGGATTTCGTCGATGACGGAATCAAGCCCGTGTATCGGGTTACCACCGGGCTCGGCAGGAGAATCGAAAGCACTCTTCCGCACCCGTTTCTGACGATCAACGGATGGAAATCTCTCGCCGAGCTTTCGGTTGGCGATCACATTGCGGTTCCGCGGATTCTTGGCGTCTTCGGTAACGGTGAATTGCGCGATTGCGAGATCAAGTTATTGGCCTATCTGATCGGCGACGGCTGTCTGTCAAAAGGCTCGCCTGAGTTTACGATCGAGAACGAGCGGATCCGGGATGATTTCATCGCGGCTGTTGATGAGTTCGGCGATGTGGAGGCGGTCAAATGCAACACAGCGGACCGGGCCTTCACGCTTCGTGTTCGCGGGATGAAAGGAACAGGTCGCAAATCGAATCCGCTGACAAATTGGCTGAATGAACTTGGGATTCTTGGCCATCGCGCCAATGGAAAATTCGTCCCCGATGTCGTATTCAGTCTCAGTCGGGATAGCATTTCGCTATTTCTGAATCGATTGTTCGCGACCGACGGTTGGGCCAGCCTGCTGACAAGCGGACAGGCGCAGTTGGGTTATGCGTCCGTGAGTGAACGGCTGATCAGACAAGTCCAGCATTTGCTGCTCCGATTCGGAGTGATCGCACGACTAAAGAAACGATCCGTCGCTTACCGCGGTACGCGTCGGGTCGCGTGGCAACTCGATATCACCGACGCGCAATCGATACGGACGTTCATCGATGAGATCGGTATTGTCGGTAAGGAAGGGAAGACCGGAGAAATACGAACGGCTCTTAGAGACCGGGAATATCGGACGAACCGCGATCTTATCCCGGTTGCGATCTGGGATCACATCAGATCCGCAAAAGGTGACGAATCTTGGAGTGCGGTTGCGCGCCGGGCAGATATCGCGGGCCACACGAATATCCACGTCGGGCGACGCGCTCCGACCCGCGAGCGTTTGGGGAAATTGGCGGCGGCACTTTCGGATGCCTACCTTGCCGACCTCTCGCGGAGCGATGTTTATTGGGACGAGATTCGCGACATCGAATACGTCGGCGAGAAGCAGGTCTACGATCTGACGGTCCCCGGAACGCACAATTTCGTCGTCAATGACATCTGCGTTCACAACACCGCGCTCTGTCTTACACTTGCACAGAATGCCGCCGTTCAGGAGAGTGCGACGGTTGCCGTGTTCTCGCTTGAAATGTCGAAGGAGCAGCTCGTCATGCGCATGCTCTCGAGCGAGGCCAAGGTCGATGCGCATCGGTTCCGGACCGGTTACCTGACACGCGACGAATGGGCGCGGCTCGCCGAAGCCATCGGGACGCTGTCGGAAGCGAAGGTCTTTATCGACGACACTCCGGGCATCTCGGTGCTCGAAATGCGCGCGAAGCTTCGCCGGTTGGCGGCCGAGCAAAAGAAACTCGATCTCGTCGTCGTCGATTATCTGCAGCTGATGTCGGGTTCCAAACGGTCCGAATCGCGTCAGCAGGAAGTTTCGCAGATCTCACGCGAACTCAAGGCGCTGGCAAAGGAACTGCAGGTTCCGGTCGTCGCTCTTTCACAGCTTTCGCGCGCTCCGGAGGCAAGAAATCCTCCGAAACCGATGATGTCGGATCTTCGTGAAAGCGGATGCCTTGCCGGTGAATCACTTGTCACGCTGGCGGATTCCGGCAAACGTGTGCCGATTCGGGATCTGATGAATCAGCCTGACGTCGAAGTATGGGCCCTAAATTCGAAAACCTGGAAGCTCGAACGTTCCAGGGTCACCAATGCTTTTTGCACAGGAAGCAAGCCGGTCTTTAAGCTCAAGACACGGCTCGGACGCGAAATCCGTGCGACTGCAAATCACAAGTTTCTTCGTTTCGACGGATGGGAAAGACTCGATAATTTGAAGTCCGGGGACAGAATTGCAACGCCGAAAGATACAGTCGTTGACCGTTCGCTGAACGAGTGTTTGTGGGACGAGATCGTCTCGGTTGAATCTGATGGTACTACCGAAGTCTACGATCTTACGGTCGATGGAAATCACAATTTCGTTGCACAGGATATTATCGTGCACAACTCCATCGAACAGGACGCCGACGTCGTCGCGTTCATTTATCGCGAGGATTACTACAAGCCGACCGAGGAAAACGCGGGTATCGCCGATATCCTGATTGCGAAACAGCGCAACGGGCCGACCGGAACTGTGCGGTTGGCGTTCTTGAAGGAATTCACGAGGTTTGAGAATTATTATGGCGAATACGAAAGCAATGATTGATGATCTTCGTTACCCGATCGGACGTTTCGATAAGAGCGCGCCGGTCTCGGCCGAACAGCGTGCGTCGAACATCGCGGCGATCCGCGATCTGTCGGCGGCAGTAGAAGCGGCAGTTGCCGGGCTCGACGAGGCGCAACTCGACACCGAATATCGACCCGGCGGTTGGACGGTGCGGCAGACGGTCCACCACATTGCCGATTCGCATCTCAACTCGTTTTGCAGGTTCAAACTGGCCCTGACCGAAGACGTTCCCACGATCCGTCCGTACGCGGAGGATCTTTGGGCGGAACTGGCCGACAGCAAACTTCCGCTCGAGCCGAGCCTTTCGATCATACGAGGCGTCCATTTCAGGCTGTTCACATTGCTCGATGCGATGTCGGACGAGGATTTCGGCCGGCGGCTGAATCACCCCGACTCAGGTGAGTTTACGATCGAAGCGCTGCTCGCGTTGTATGCGTGGCACGGGGCGCATCACGTCGCGCACATCACAGGACTTAGGGAACGAAACGGCTGGAATTGATCGTCGGGGTCAACCGATCTCGATGTTTTCGCGGCGGAGCGCCTCGCGGATCAGCGCCGCGAACTCGATCGCATGCGGGCCGTCGCCGTGAATGCAAACGGTTTCCGCCCGGATCGGGACCGATTCACCCGTCGTCGCCGTCACTACACCATCCCTGACCATTGAGAGAACCTGATCGATCGCGGCCGATTCATCGTGGATCAGAGCATTCGTTTCGGAACGCGGCGTAAGACTGCCGTCGGGCTGATACGTGCGGTCGGAAAAAACTTCCGATGCGGTCTTGAGTCCTGTCGCTTCCGCTTCGGAGATCAGGAAGCTTCCCGAAAGCCCGTACAGGATCAGCGACGGATCGATCCGTTTGACCGCTTCGGCGATCGATCTCGCCAACAGTCGGTCGCGCGCCGCCATGTTGTACAGCGCGCCGTGCGGTTTGACGTGATTAAGGCGCGCCCCGAGCGCTTCGCAAACTCCTCTGACCGCCGCAACCTGATAAAGTACCACATCGAACACTTCGTCGGCTGAGAGCTTCATTTCGCGGCGCCCGAATCCCTGCAGGTCCGGAAACGAAGGATGCGCGCCGATCCTGACGCCCGCAAGAATGCCATTCTCGATCGTCCGGCGCAGGACCGTCGGATCGCCGGCATGAAAGCCGCAGGCGACGTTGATCGAAGACACGTAGGTCATCAATTCGTTATCGCGGCCCATCCGCCACGCTCCGAAGCTCTCGCCCATGTCGGCGTTAAGATCGATCTTGTGCATTGAGCTTAAATTTA